>NZ_CEVWNY010000035.1:0-25563 GCF_982384815.1 Desulfitobacterium sp.
AAACTTTCCTTCTTCACCTTCCTCAGAATCTTGGATCACATAGATGAAATCCTCCACTTGGTTTTTAACCCAGCGTCCCGATTCTTTGCCAGCCTTATGGAACTGTTGAATTCCACCGATCAAGGAACGATTTGTCACCAGTAAAGCCCCAATTAATGCTGTAACGATAAGAACAACATATCCTCCGGAAACTCCTACCGAGCTCTTCAATACTACCGCTATTAAAGCTCCTACAAATCCCCCGCCATGGCCCATTTTACCTTCAGCCAGGAAGTTCTCATTATTATAGGATTCAATACCCGGAAGTTGAAAATGCAATATTCCCTCTAGGGTTACCCATAAAATAATAACTCCGATAGTTCTCCACTTATTGTTAATATGCTTGCGGTTCATATAGGCAATTCCCCATGCCCCCAACATCAGAAGCAACCAAACGCGACCGCTACCGGCAAAAATTGTTAAGCCTTCTTTTATCTTGCCGCCTATAAAACCACTGTTCCCCGAATAGTTGGTAACCAGACCTAAAACCGCCAAGCCTAAAGCTAGGATACCAATAACTTCGTGGCGAACCGTGTCCTTAAGGAGGCCTTTTTTCTTAACTGTAGCTTTTTTCTTCTTAGCCAAAAAACATCCCTCACATCAAGCTTATACTAGAAAGACAGTGTCACATGACTCATTTCTACGTTAAGGAATTTTTTTCCTCTAATTGCTTAAAAGTTTCTCTTTAACTCTGCCCGTAGTTGGTCATCTATAAATTATAACAAAGAAATCAAAAAAAATCGGCCCTTAAGCCGATTTTTAAAATTAACCCTCTCGTTTCTCCGCAATAAGCTGATTCAACTCCTTATAAGCTTCCTTCAAACCGCCTACCGCACCGATTAATCCAATATCCACTGCATCCTGCCCAATTAAAATTGTACCGATATCCTGGGCCAATTCCCCCGTAGCGAACATAAGCTTTTTCAGGTTTTCCTCACTGATTTTTGAATGCTGTAAAATGAACCGATTGATTCGTTCCTGCATTTTCTGCAGATATTCGAACTGCTGATGGCCATTTATCACTAGCCCTGTATAACGAATGGGATGCAAAGTCATGGTACCGGTAGGGGTAATAAAGCTGCGCTCACAGCTTACGGCAATCGGAATACCGATACTATGTCCTCCTCCAAGAACGATAGAAACGCTAGGCTTACTCAAGCTGCTGACCAACTCGGAAATAGCTAGCCCTGCTTCCACATCCCCTCCGGCTGTATTTAAAATAAGCAATATTCCCTCAATCTTCGGATTCTGCTCAACGGCAACCAGCTGCGGAATAACATGCTCATATTTGGTAGCTTTGGATTGGGCGGGAAGGACTTGATGGCCTTCGATCTGACCCACAACGGTCAAACAATAAATATTTTCCACCGGTTCCGGGATACGGATCTGGCCTATTTCTTTTAAACTTTCGACCTTAGCGTTTGCTTGTTCTTCACTTTCATTATTATGACTCACGTGGTGCACTCCTTCCAATAACCTTCTGCATTGCCAAACCTTTTACTATTATGGAGATTTACTTATAAAATAATGCAGGTTGCTTATTTCTACTTTGCATATTTTCTGATGAGGATAATCCATGATCGGTGATTTAAATCATGAACCAAGGATGAGCTTACTCTGCCATAACGTCTTAACCGCTTAGATATTCTGCCACCAAGGTGTTGACCAATAAAATAAGCGGCAAAAAAGCAGATTAAGGTCAAGCCTAACCAATAATAATCAAACTGATGACGAAGGTAAGCTACACAAGGAACCGGAAGGTGAATAGCCAAAAACCATTGCACAGAGAACTTCTTTACATTAGCCCGCCAATAACCAAATAAGATATTGATTAAAATGATAAAAACCAACACCGCAATAAAAATGAACACCCACATCCCTCCCCTCTTTAACCATATGTAGCTTTTCCATAATCAATAATCAAAAATAGGAGAATCGACAACACAAATGTATCTAAGAATAATCCTTTGACATCTATCCAAGGTTTTTTTAAGATATAGAAGAGTCTGCTTATATACATCGATATTTTGGTTTGAATAGAGGGGTTTAGCAATGAGTATTTTGAATGTGGAGAATGTGAATCATGGCTTTGGTGGTCGTCAGATTCTTGAGAATACCACCTTTCGCCTCCTCAAGGGAGAGCATGTTGGCTTAGTGGGGGCTAATGGCGAAGGTAAATCAACCTTTCTCGATATTATTACCGGTAAATTGATTCCAGATGAAGGCAAAGTGGAATGGTCCAATCGAGTTTCTGTAGGCTACCTTGATCAGCATACTGTATTAACTAAAGGCAAAACAATTCGCGATGTACTCAAGGAAGCCTTCCAAAAGATGTTTGAGCTAGAAGCGGAAATGTTAGAACTATATAATCGCATGGCCGAAGCTACCGAGGAACAAATGGACAAAATGATGGAAGATGTGGGCGAGATCCAAACCATCTTAGAGCATAATGGATTCTATATGATTGATGCGAAGATCGAAGAAGTGGCCAACGGTTTAGGCTTAGGAGAAATAGGCTTAGATAAAGATGTTGCTGATCTAAGCGGTGGTCAACGGACGAAGGTTCTCTTGACCAAACTTTTGCTGCAAAAACCTACCATCTTAATATTAGACGAACCCACTAACTATTTGGATACAGAGCATATTATTTGGTTAAGCAATTATCTAAAGAACTATGAAAATGCTTTTATACTTGTATCACATGATATCCCCTTTTTGAATGAAGTGGTAAACGTAATCTACCATGTTGAAAATGCCGAATTGACCCGTTACACGGGAAATTACGAACAATTCAGGCAGCTTTATCAGGTGAAGAAAGATCAAGAGTTAAAAGCTTACGAAAAGCAGCAAAAAGAAGTAGACCGCTTGGAAGACTTCATCGCCCGCAACAAAGCCCGTATCTCCACCACAGGGCGTGCCAAAAGCCGCCAAAAACAACTGGATAAAATGGAGATCCTGGAAAAGCCTAAGGAGAAAATTAAGCCTGAACTTCGCTTTAAAGAGGCTCGAACTCCCGGCCGGGTTATATTTGAAGCTAAAGATCTAGTCTTAGGCTATACGGAACCCTTAACCCGCCCCCTCAATCTTAAACTTGAGCGAGGGGAAAAAGTGGCCATCCGTGGAGTCAATGGTTTGGGTAAGACAACCTTGCTCAAAACCCTCCTTGGCATTATTCCTTCCATCAGCGGAGACATTATTTTAGGAGACTATCTATATCCTGGCTATTTTGAACAAGAATCCAGCCGCGGCAACACTAATACTCCCATCGAAGAAATCTGGCAAGAGTTCCCGGGCCTTACTAACTACGAAGTCCGCCAAGCCTTAGCCAAGTGCGGACTAACTAATGAGCATATCTCCAATAAAATGATGGTCTTAAGCGGTGGGGAAAGCGCCAAGGTACGCCTTTGCAAGTTAATGTTGAAAGATATTAATTTCCTGGTCCTAGACGAACCTACCAATCACCTAGATATAGATGCTAAAGAAGAACTTAAAAAGGCCATCAAAGACTTTAAGGGAACCGTCCTTTTAGTCTCTCACGACCCTGACTTTTACAGCGATTGGGTCAGTGATATTTGGAATCTCGAGCAATGGACTACGAAAATCGTGTAATAGATAAAACACCCCTGTTCATAATTAATATGAATAGGGGTGTCTTTTTTCAAATCTCTTTGCTTGAATTTACTTAACTACTTCTAATATGGCGAATTTAATCGGAATACCCTGTTCGCTAAACTTCTCTTCATACTCCGTCATGATATTATCCAGAAAACCACTCTGATGAAGGTCTAAGGTCTTAAAATTTTCCATAAGTCCTTCACTTTCAAAGTACTTTAAACTATCTTTGAACAATCCATCATCATCAGATTTAAACCATATTCTTGAATGATCTTTCATAATCTTTTTATAGACCTTTAAGAAATCGGGATGCGTCAATCTTTTCCGATGATGCCTTCGACTGGGCCAAGGATTACAAAAATTAATATAGATTTTATCTATTTCATCCGTATCAAAAATTTCGTCAAGTTTTCCTATGTTCGTCGGAACGATCTTCACATTTGTTAATCCTTTTTCATTAATCTTACGCAATGCTTTAACTAAGACTTCATCGTAGAGATCAATAGCAATATAATTAATATCGCTGTTCTGCTCCGCACACCGACTGATGAATCGTCCTCGTCCACATCCTAATTCTAAATGAATAGGGTAATTGTTATTAAACACTTCATGCCATTTCCCCTTAAAATCACCGGGATTATAAATTACTTTGGGGTCCTTTTCCAACTCAGGCCTAGCCCAAGCTTTGCGTCTTAATCTCATATAGCTCTCCTTAAAATATTAGCTAAATAAATATTATATCAGTAAAATTTCTAATAGGATATTCTAAATACTTGTCGTATTAAGTATTTAGATCTATAAATGATTAAAAAGGAGTATATTTATGACCTACAGCAAAGAATTTATCCGCACCACTATGATCATCTGTGTTTTAACTTCATTTATTGCACCCTTCATGGTTAACTCTGTAAACATTGCCATTCCCTCCATTTCTCTTGATTATGGCGGGACTCAATTGCAGCTAAATTGGGTAGTAACTGGCTATTTGCTTTCCAGTGCAGCCCTATCCTTACCCTTCGGACGGTTAGCCGATATTGTAGGTCGAAAAAAACTTTTTCTGTACGGAATTGGGTTATTTGGCTTAAGTTCCTTAGGCTGTAGTCTTGCTTTTTCCTTAAATTCTCTAATATTTTTTCGTTTCCTGCAAGGAATCTCCAATGCCATGGTCACCGGTACGGCAATGGCTATCCTAACATCTGTTGTTCCTCCCCAAAATCGCGGTAGAGCCTTGGGAATTACTTCCGCTGCGGTATATATCGGGCTTTCCCTGGGTCCTGTCTTAGGCGGTTTTATCGTTAAGGTGATTAGCTGGCGGGGAATCTTTGTATTTGGATTTGTGGTCGACATGATCATCCTAACCCTCATCCTTACGCGACTTACCGGAGAATGGAAAGTAGCGGAAGGCGAGGCCTTTGATTATCAAGGAACAGCCCTTTGGTCAACAGGGTTAGCTTTGCTGCTCCTGGCCTTATCGAACTTAAGCCTTAGCCCCATCTATCTTCTGGTCTTAGCTGTAGGTATAGTCCTTTTGCTCTTCTTTATTCGTTGGGAATTGAAATCTCAGTCCCCGATTTTTGCAATTCGGGTCTTTGCTAAAAATACCACCTTTATCTTTTCCAATCTAGCTACAGTTATCAATTATAGCGCTACCTTTGCCTTAAGCTATCTGCTATCTTTATATCTCCAACTTATCTTAGGTTTAGATAGCTCCATATCCGGAGTTATCCTGCTCTCCCAACCAGTCCTTATGGCTATTCTGTCTCCTTTTGCCGGGCGGCTATCCGATAAAATCCAGCCGCAAATCTTATCCTCCATCGGCATGGCCATAACTACCGTAGGGCTTTTCTTCATTATCTTACTTAAATCCACTACCCCAATCGTGTTGATTATTGCCAATCTAATCTTTATCGGCATCGGGTTCGGTCTTTTTTCCTCACCCAATACCAATGCCATCATGAGTTCCGTAGAAAAGCGCTATTATTCAATTGCTTCCTCCACTTTAGGGACCATGAGGCTATTAGGACAAACCTTCAGCATGGCTACAGTATCCCTGATTACCTCTACCTTCATCGGGAATATCAGCTTAAATTCCAACGAGTATCACCTTGCCTTTATGACCAGCTTCAAGATTTCTTTCATCGTCTTTACTGTACTCTGTCTGCTGGGTGTTTTTGCCTCCTTGGCAAGAGGAAAAGTCACGGAAGCTAATTCACCTAATTAAAAATGCAGCCAAGGACTTGCCTTGGTCAGCACCCACGAAAAACCCTGGTTACTCTTTCGAGCGACCAGGGTTCTCAAATTGTCGAATTTTGAGGGGGTCTAACCCCGTTCTCCGTTCCACTAGAAGGGCCTATTCTTTCCTTGAAGTTGTCATATCACCTACCTTCTATTGACGTGATACTTCCTTTAGTCATAATATCTTAATATCAATATCCTATAGGGAATGATTCGAGGTGAATCATCTTGCTTGGTAACCCAAAGAAAAAAGATCAACCCTTATTCCTGGCGGGAGATATTGGGGGGACCAAAACTCTCTTGGCACTGTATACACTCAATGATCTTGAACTCACCCTCATCCGGGAAACAAAAATAGCCAGTGAAGACTGGCAAGACCTAACTCCTTTGCTTCAATCTTTTTTAGCCGAAAATAGCTTCTCCCCTGAAGATATTTCAGCCGGATGCCTTAGTTTGGCAGGCCCCATAACTGAGAAACAGTGTTTCCTGACTAACTTAAATCGGACCATAGATTTTAAGCTCTTACAGTCCACCTTGAATTTTAAAACTCCTCTTCTCTTTGTCAACGACCTAGAGGCCATGGGACATGGACTTAAGGCCTTAGCGACCGAAGATTTACTTTGTCTTAACCCCGCTGCCAACAATGCTGCCGACAATCAGAATTTCCATCACGATGATACATCACTGAACCGGGCGCTTATCGCCCCCGGAACCGGCTTAGGGGTCGCTCTGATCATGAACGGCAATCAGGTTTATCCTACTGAAGCCGGACACGCTGATTTTGCCCCTCGTACTGAAAGGGAAATAGGGTTGTGGCGTTTTTTAGCCAAGGAATTTGGTCATGTCAGCTATGAAAGAATTCTATCCGGTTCAGGACTTGCTAACATCTACCGTTTCCTCAGCCAGCAAAAAAAATCCGACTTCGCCGTGCTTAGGGAAAGCAAAACTGTTAATTCTCCTTGTGCTCCCGCCCAGTCGGCCCCTTCTCCCGCTGAGATTACAAAAAAAGCCCTAGCCGGAATCTGTCCAATCTGCACAGAAACCCTAGAGCTCTTTGTTAATATTTTGGGTGCTGAAGCGGGGAACCTTGCTTTGCGAAGTTTAGCCTCGGGAGGAATATATCTGGGCGGAGGAATTCCGCCCAAGATCCTACCTAAACTTCAAGAACCATTCTTCCTAGAATCCTTTTCTGCCAAAGGCCGTTTTCAGGATTACCTTGCCCAAATACCGGTGTATGTAATATTAAATGAACGGGTTGCCCTACTCGGAGCCGCCCTGTTTGCTCGAGAATCCTCAATCTAGGAAACTCCTATGCCTTTTCCATATAGTACTTATCATCAAGGATATTTTCACCTGGATCTATCTTTACCCCATGGTCCTGATTCGCAGTTAAGTGCCGAAGAATTTTAAAGATCATTTCCTCCTGCTCTTTCTCCCCGATTGCCGTGGCAATTTCCGAGACCGAATAGGGAATCCCTAAATGGTTTTGCAAAAACTCTAATAGCTTATTCTTAATCCCTATGGCCTCTCCCGCCACCTTTTTCCCCATTTCCACCGCCGGCTGATTATAGGCATTGACACCGACTAACAGTGCATAAATACTTACCGCTCGTTCGAATAGGGCAATCAATACTCCGATAGTATAGGCGTTGATATCCTTCACCGTTATGGTGATGGATTCACGCCCTTTTTTCGTTAAAGCCTCACGGGTACCGAGCAGAAAAGCTTGCAGATAATCACCGCAGGTACTATTATCCGCTAGAATTGAAGAAATTCCTTGGCGATCTTTTAAGACCTCAATGAAAGTGATAAAGAAATTACTCGGTCCTTCAAGAAGCTGCTGAAGATAAGAATGTTGGTCAGTAGAACCCTTGTTACCGTAGACAGTTAGACCTTGATGAACGATTTCTCCCTGAAGATTCTTTTCCTTGCCAAGTGATTCCATAATTAATTGCTGTAGGTATTTAGTAAAGAGTTCAAGCCGGTCCTTGTAGGGAAGCACAACCATTTCCTTGCCTCCCTTTCCCTGAGTTGCATAATACCACATTAAAGCCAGAAGAGCTGCCGGATTACGCCGGGTATCTGTGGAGCGTGTGCGTTCATCACAGTCCTTGGCTCCCTGCAAAAGCTCTGAAATATCAATCCCTTGCAAGGCAAGGGGAAGCAACCCCACCGCAGAAAGAAGGGAGGTCCTGCCCCCGACCCAATCCCACATGGGGAAAGCTTTTAGCCAGCCCTCACTTTGGCAAGTCTGAGCCAGCGTGCTCCCTTGTTGGGTAATCGCCACAGCATGCTTTGCAAAGGAAAGGCCTTGCTCTTGATAGCGCCGTTTTACCTCTAACATGCCATTGCGGGTGTCAATAGTGCCACCGCTTTTGGAGATGACAATACACAGGGTGCTCTCCAGTACATCGCCGATTTTCCTTAAGGTACGATCAATTCCATCGGGATCGGTATTATCAATTAGGTAAACCCTCATTTTATCCTGGGAAGACCCAAGGGCATCAGCTACAAAACGTGGGCCCAGACTTGAACCCCCGATTCCAATAAGAAGCAGATTGGCAAAGGGTTTTCCTGATTCCCCGGTAATAATTCCTTTATGGATTTGGTCGACAAAACAAATAATGTTTGTCAAGGTCCCTCTGATTTCAGCCGCAATCGCTTGAGCCGGCGCAAGATCCGGGTTGCGCAACCAGTAATGCCCCACCATCCGCCCTTCATCGGGGTTAGCTATCGAGCCCTTTTCTAACTGTTCAAGCTCACGATAAACCTTTTTCATCGGTTCCGTCAGCTCAGCCGGAAATTCATCTGGGAAATTCATCCGACTTATATCTAAAAACAACCCTAAATCTTGATCGTAAAATAAATACTTTTGAAATCGCTCCCAAGACGATATGATAACCAGCTCCTCTTTCAATTGCCCATAGGTATAACTAGTGTAAATCTAAATACCTGCCCGGCCATATTTTTTTGCTAAGCTTCTTAACTCAGCACAAATATTCTCAGCTAGACTTAATTTTTCCACACGCCACTGCCAATTTCCTTCTATAGTACCAGGAATATTCATTCGTGTCTTGGCATCAAGCTTTAAAATGTCCTGTAGGGGCAGAATTACCCAGGCTGCCGGACTTTGATACAGGTCTTCGATGCTCTTTTCAACTAGTTTAAGCGCATCTTCAAGTCCATATCCCTGAGCCAGATACCAGCCTAATAAAGTGTCATTATCATGGGTTCCGGAGTAATAAACTACTTCTACGTTCTCCATTTCCCCATAATCTCTTTGCCTTGGTTGCTCTAGTTCCTCTAAGGGTGAAAACTGAAGAACCCTCATGCCCGGAAAGCCAAAAATGCACTTTAGAGCATTAACCTCCGGGGTAATGGTACCTAAGTCTTCGGCAATCACCGGTAAAGGGCCGAACTCTTGAATTAGATTTTCAAAAAACCTTTTTCCCGGCCCCTTCAGCCAACGGCCTCGTTCAGCAGTTTCAGAGCCCGCCGGAATCTCCCAATAGGCTGCAAAACCACGAAAATGATCCAGTCGCAGCACATCAAAACGCTGCAAAGCCTGCCCCAGGCGAAGCTTCCACCACTTATAACTCTCTACCGCCAGCTGTTCCCAATCATATAAGGGATTCCCCCAGTTCTGTCCCGTGGGGCTAAAATAATCCGGCGGAACTCCTGCCGAGCTAAGAGGATTGTTTTCCGAGTCCAAAGCAAATATCTTGCGGTTGGCCCAGACATCACAGCTATCATAGGCTACAAAAATCGGCATATCACCAATAATCTTAATCCCTTTACCATTGGCATAGCATTTTAATTTTTGCCATTGATGCTCAAAGGTATATTGAACGAAATAGATATAATCTACTTCCTCACTTGCTTCTTGAGCGAAAAATTCAAGGGCCTTCGAGTCACGCCCCCGATACCTTTTTTCCCACTCGTTCCAAGACAAACCGGGATATTTACCCTTCAAGCTCTTAAATAAGGCATAGTCATGAAGCCACTCCCTATTAGACTTAATGAAAGATCGGTGATTAGTTAAATTCAAATATTCTGAGCAGTCGATACCCTGTTCATTACCTTCATCATTGCCTTCCCACTGATCGAACCCCGCCCCCGGATTGATGACTTTATCTCGAAAGCGGCTATAGGCCAGGCGCAGCAACTTCTCCTTAAATTCCCTAAACCAAAAGAATTCTTGAGAAGTATGGTTATGTTTTGAGTGGTCTTTTGGATACTCCTGGAACCTTGCATACTCTCTCTTTACTTCCTCTTCCGTAAGCAAGCCCTCTTGTATCAAGGAGTCGATGCTGATGAGTAGGGGATTGCCGGCAAAAGCCGATTCGCTCTGATATGGCGAATCACCGACACCTATGGGATTTAACGGAAGGACCTGCCACAAGCTTTGTCCTGACCGGTCCAGGAAATCTACAAACTCATAGGCTTCCTTACCCAGATCACCGATTCCCCAGGGAGAAGGTAAAGAAGTAATATGCATTAAAATTCCACAGGATCGTCTCATGATCTCCTGCTTAAAGAAGTTTTCCAGCGGAGTTTTCTGGAACAGTAAAGCCTTGCCCGTTAAAGGCGGCATATCTAGCTTCAAGACACTATGGACAGTCTGGGACTCGTTCCCAGACTGTAAACATTCCTGTGTACTATCCTTAAATCCTTGTAGTGTAACTTCGCTGTCAGGATCCCTAAATCTAAAATTCTTACTAAAAACCACTTCCCCCGCAATAATATCGATTACCTGACTTATACCGGGTGCAAGCTTTAACTGGACTTCTTTAGCCTCCTGAACACTGCGGTTGACGATAATAACCATTTCTTCCTCTTCCCCGGAGCGTTTTAAAGCATAAACATCCTTTGCCATTGGCCATGAAGAAAATTCCCCGGTTTGCAATATTTTATATTCCCGACGATAGTAGAGGGCTCGTTTAAACCACTCAAGAATCTGAAGATCTATTTTTCCCCAAGGGTAGGTCCCCCGATTGTAAGGATCAGAATATCCTTCCATTCCCGCTTCATCACCATAATAAAGACAAGGAACCCCAGGAAAACTCATCTGAATTAATGTAAAGAGCTTCAAGCGTTGGACCCCTAACCAGCGTTGATGAGGGGCTAAACAAAAGCTTTCTTGTTCGTAGACAGATAATTCCTCAGAGGGCGGAGCTTCTCCCAGTAAAGTTAAAATCCGCGCCCGGTCATGACTGCCAATTAAGTTCATTGCTCCAAGGAAATTTTCCCGGGGGTAGTTTTCATAGAGACTCATAACTCGTAAGTGTACCCGGTTAGCATCTATTTGTCCTAAAAAAAACTTCAGAAAAATCTCACGAAAAGGATAGTTCATAGTCCCATCCAATTCTGCACCCCAAAAATACTGCCGCAATTGACCATGACTAATTTTGTTAGTGGGGTCCTCCCATACCTCACCAATAAGAATTGCCTCGGGATCTATTGCTTTCATGGTCCGACGAAACTCTTGGATAAACTCATCCGGTAGTTCATCCGCTACATCCAAACGCCAACCCTTGATCCCTTTTTTCATCCATGTCTGCAAAACCCCTTGGGGGGAGTTAATGATAAATTCCCGATAAGCCGGTTCCATTTCGTTAATTTCCGGCAGGGACCTAACACCCCACCAACAGGAAAAATCCCCCTCCCCTTTCCACTTATACCAAGCATAGTAAGGAGAAGCAGCAGATTGATAAGCACCTAAACCAGGGTAGTTCCCATAACGATTAAAGTAAATACTGTCATCCCCCGTATGACTAAAAACCCCATCTAAAATTATGGATATTCCTAGGCGTGTCGCCTCTTTCACCAATGTGGCAAAAATATTTTCATCTCCATACATAGGGTCCAAACTGAGATAATCTCCCGTATCATATTTATGGTTGCTAGTGGAAGTAAAGATAGGATTAAAGTAAATAATGCTGATCCCCAATTCTTTTAAATAGGGCAGTTTTTTCAGAACTCCTAAGAGATTACCTCCGAAAAAGTCCCAACGGACAACCTCACCCTTCTCATTCTTGATATAAAAGGGTGTATCCTCCCAGTTCCCGTGAATTAAGGACCTCGGATGGGGATTAAGGACTTTGCCGTCTTCCTCCCCATTAAAGAAGCGGTCTACATAAATTTGGTACATAATTCCCTGAGTATACCAGCTGGGTACATCCATAGGTTTATACACGGTAATTTGATACCCTGGGGGTTCACCACAGCGTAATTCACCCTCTCCCCCCAGCCCGCCTTCATTATTGCCATAGTAATAAAGGATGGAATCAACTTTAAAAATAAAGAAATACCAGACTAGTCCAGGTTCATCCGGTACAACATACTCCGCTTCATATATTTCTCCCCCACCAATATCAATCTCTTTTGGCCCTGAGGGAAATCTAATCAAGTCTATGAATCCAGCTTCCAGCCTAGTCATAGGTAGTAGTACTTCCTTATGCTCCACCCACAGGCGCAAGCAGCACTCTTCTACGGTCAAGTTAGACTGAAGGATTACTCTCAAGCGAATCCTACTCCCACATCTCACCGCCCCAAAGGGACTGCGGAAGAACTCATAGTGAGAATGATGTTTTGCCATTATCTGCACATGCATCTCTCCCGCTTAAAATTTTTCATAGAGGATAATACAAGCTTTCATATACCTTTTGATACTTAGCCGCTGATTGATTCCAACTGAAATCTAAGCCAATGGCGTTTTTTTGGATCTTTAACCAAGTTTGTTTATCCTCTTTAAACAGGTGCACTGCCCGTTGTATTGTGTAAAGAAAGTCATGGGCATTGTAATGGATAAAGGTAAAGCCATTCCCTTCCTCAGTGGCTGGGGAATAGGGTTTAACCGTATCTTTTAGCCCTCCTGTTTCCCGGACAATGGGGATATTCCCATAGGCCATCGCCATCATCTGAGCTATTCCGCAAGGCTCAAACTGTGAGGGCATCAAAAAGATATCCCCACCGGCATAGATAGAATGGGCCAATTCCTCATTATAATATAGCAAGGGTCTTAGGTTAGGATAGCGATCACCAAAGCTTCTCAGTATCTCCTCATAGCGGGCATCCCCGGTACCAAGGATGACCAACTGAATATCCAAAGTCAGAATTTCATCTAATACATGAATGAGTAAATCCAGTCCCTTTTGATCTACCAACCTGGAAACCATCGTAAGCATCGGCACATCCTGACGAATTTCCAAACCAAGCCGCTCCTGCAACTTTTTCTTTTCTTTTGTTTTAGTTATTAAATCTTGTAGATATTCCAAACGGGGAATCCCATTAATAATCCCCAGCAAGGAATCCTGACGCCGGCGGATTACCCCATGCAGCCCTTCCCCATAATATGGATACTGAATCTCCTGGGCATAGGTTGGACTTACGGTAGTTACTTGGTCGCTATAAATGATACCGCCCTTCATAAAATTGATGCCACCGTGAAACTCCAGTTTTTCCGGGGTAAAATAATCCCAACCTAGGCCAAGTACATCCGTCAAGATCTCTTTCGCAAAAACTCCTTGGTATTTTAGATTATGGATAGTAAAAAGGGTCTTGATATTGTAATACAAAGTATCCCGTCTATAAAATGCCTTTAGGAATAGAGGGATCAGTGCCGTATGCCAGTCATGACAATGAATTATGTCCGGTTTAAACTCCGGTAAGTAGCGAATACTTTCTAGAACAGCCCGGCAAAAAAAGGCATACTGTTCTCCTTCATCACTGTCCCCATAGCATTTAGATCGGCTGAAATAAAATTCGTTATCGATAAAGTAGTAATGAATACCTTGATACTCTAACGTTCCTAAACCACAATAGAGGTCTCGCCAAGCCAGTGGTACCCGAAACCTTTCAATAAGCTTCATGTCTTGCCGATAAACATGGGAAATACCACTATACTTGGGGAGAATAACCCGAATTTCCACACCTTGTTCTTGTAAAGCTGGTGGAAGGGAGCCCCCCACCTCACCCAAGCCTCCGGTTTTCATAAAAGGGTCCGCCTCGGTTATGGCAAAAAGGACCTTCATCTACCCACCTCCTCCCTTATAACCTGATAAACAAACCTTAGCCTCGCCGGATCGGCATTGAATTTTTGAAACAAGGGACCTGTCCCCTTGTTTCAAGACCTATATAATGGCTTTTTTGGTAATAACCAAGGGTTTATTTTCCTGGCCTATCAAAACATTCCCTTCGTTTACTTCCACGAATTTATCGAGAATCAGGTTATGTAAGACTGAATTTCTCCCGATGGTGCAATTGGACATAATTACACAGTTTTTCACCTCGCAGCCCTCTTCAATAATGACACCTCTCGAGAGAATTGCCTTTTCCACCTTACCTTCAAGATCACAACCGCTGGAAATCAATGAGTTCTTGACCTGGGCACTTTTCCCGAATTTTGTAGGAGGATTATCTCTGATTTTCGTCCTGATGGGATGAGTGCTTTTAAAAAGGTCTTTTTGGATTTCTTCATTTAATAAAGCAAGATTATTATGAAAATAGTCCTTAACCGAACGAATTCGTCCCACATACCCACCGAAATGATACCCTCTAATCTTGAGACTACCCGTATGCTGGGCAATGATCTCGATTAGTTCAATATTTTCTATGCTGCGATATCCTTCAACGATACGCAGAAGCAGCTCCCGACGAATGACAAAGATATCAATAAAATACTTCCAAGGTGATTCCATCCCGGCTAAGCTACGCTTGGTTAAGGCGGTCACCTGCCCATCCTCTTCTAAGCTTAAATAAACCGGATCCTGTGGTTCCAAAGGACGATCTGATTGATTATACACTAGGGTTATATCCGCGCCGGTTTTCTCATGCTCGATTAGGATCGGTCGATAATCGATGTTAAAAACTTGATCCGAACTACTGATAATTACGTTTTGGGCACAATCCTTTTCCAAAATCTCAATATTCAGGGCAATATCCTTAAGACTAAAGCGCATATCATGCTGACCTAAGCTATGAATCGCCCCAGGCAAGATAAAAAGTCCCCCGGATTTGCGATCAAGAAACCATTCTTTTCCCGCCCCTAAATGGTCAAGCATAGGCCGATATTGCTGGGGCGTGACTAACCCAACCGTACGGATTCCCGAATTAACCATACTGGAAAGAGCGAAATCGAGAAGTCGATAGCGTCCCCCAAAGGGAACGGCAGCAAGCGGGCGATCCAGAGCCAATCCTTGTAAACTGTTTGAGATATTGCCAAAGATTATTCCTATGACACTTTTCACCTTGCCCCCTCCCCCCACAAGTCATCTTTGGTAAGATTTCTTCCCTCACTTATTACCGAACCCGGCGGTATCTGCAAATGATCTTCAATTGCTGTTATACCTTCCTGAGCAGGAACTCCGGCGGCCTTTTCCCCAATCCGGCAATGATCACGCACAAGAGCGTTTTCCCCTAAAATAGTCTTTTTGAGTCCGACATTCTTATGAACCTCGGAATTAGGGAGTAGGATCGAATCCTTGATAATACTCCCTTCACCTACAAACACCCCTGCGGAAATAATGGAGTCCCGGACTTCTCCTAAAATTGTACAGCCATTACCAATGATACTATTGCGAATATTAGCATTAGAACCGATATATTGGGGAGCGAGAATCTCTTCATTAGATAAGATTCGCTTCTTATGTTCAAAGAAGTTTTTGATTTCTATTTCTTTAAGAACTTCCATATTGGCATTATAGTAACTCTCGATAGTGCCCACATCCCGCCAATACCCCTTAAAGAGATAGGAATAGAGCCTCCTGCCTTGTCTAAGGAGACGGGGGATTACATTTTTGCCAAAATCCTTATCCGAATTCACATCCCCTTCGTCTTCAAGAAGAGCTTCTCTAAGAATCTCCCAATTAAAAATGTATACACCCATTGAAGCCAAATTGCTTTGAGGCCGGGCCGGTTTCTCCGCAAACTCGAGAATTCTTCCTTCCTCATCGATGGTCATAATACCAAAACGGAAGGCTTCCTCCCAGTGAACCTCAATAGTGGAAATGGTGACTTCTGCATTCTTCTGCTTATGGAGGTTAAGCATCTCATAATAATCCATCTGATAAATATGGTCACCCGAGAGAATTAAAACGTACTCCGGATTATAGAAATTGATAAAATCCATATTCTGATAGATGGCATTGGCAGTCCCTTTATACCAACTTCCCTGATCATTACCCACAAAGGGCGGGAGGATGTGAACCCCTCCATAGAGATAATCTAAATCCCAAGCGGAACCCATGCCTATATAAGAATTAAGAACAAAAGGTTTGTATTGAGTCAGTACCCCCACTGTATCAATCTGGGAATGAGTGCAATTACTAAGACTAAAATCAATAATTCGGTACTTGCCACCAAAGGACACTGCCGGCTTGGCAATATTACGGGTTAAGCTTCCAAGCCTGCTTCCTTGGCCCCCGGCCAGGAGCATGGCTATACATTCCTTTTTGCGCATAGCACATTCCCCTTTTCATTATTCTAGTCTCCGACAGCGGATTCTCCAGACCTGGTGGGCGTACTCCCGAATCGTTCGATCACTGGCAAAAACCCCCGACTCCGCAATATTATGGAGTGAGGACTGCAGCCACTGCTTCTGGTTTGAATAACGCTGTGCTGCCTTACCAAAAGTTGTCCGATAAGACTCAAAGTCTTTCAATACATAGAACTCATCATTATAAAGCAGGAGAGAGTCATAAATCATGCGGAAATCCCGGGGATTTTGGGTAATATAATCCGAATTGAGCTGTTCCAGGATTCGTTTTATTGAGGGATTAGAATGATATTCGTCCCAGGCTTTATAGGTACGGTTAAGATTGTAGTCAATGACTTCTTCGGCTGTTAAGCCAAAGATGAAGATATGATCATCCCCTACGGCCTCCCGGATCTCCACATTAGCCCCATCCAAGGTTCCTATCGTAAGCGCCCCATTCATCATGAACTTCATATTGCCGGTTCCGGATGCTTCCTTGCTGGCGGTGGAAATCTGCTCACTCAGATCCGCCGCCGGATAGATCTTTTCTGCTAAGGAGACGTTGAAGTTTTCCATAAATATAACTTTTAACTTGTCATTTGCGCGCGGGTCCCGATTGATTTTTTGACCAAGCGAATGAATCAGCTTAATGATGTTTTTAGCATAGTGATACCCAGGTGCCGCTTTACCGCCGAAAATAAAGGTATAAGCACCCTGAAGCCCCGAATCATCCTGAAGCCGATTATATAACTCCATAATTTTCAAGACATTAAGAAGTTGCCGTTTGTAGACATGAATTCGTTTAACATGGACATCGTAAAGAGAATTAGGATCAAGAATAATCCCCTGCTTTTCCTTGACCATTGCCGCCAATCTAAGCTTATTTTGATACTTCACCTTAGCCAATTGTTCAAGGAAGGCGGCATCCTCCTTAAAGGCTTGGAGCTTTTGTAACTCATTGGCATTTACCTTCCAACCGGGCCCGATGGCTTCCGTGATTAATTCAGATAGAGTGGGATTTGCGGTTAAAAGAAAACGCCGATGGTTTACTCCGTTGGTTAAGTTGGTGAACTTATAACTATAAATCCGATGAAAATCTTTGAATACATGCTTTTTGAGAATTTCCGTGTGCAGTCTTGCCACTCCATTTACAGAATGGCTGCCGATGATGGCTAAATTGGTCATCCAGATTTGCCCCTCTTTAATGATGGGCGTGCTTTGAAGCAGCTCCTCACTGTTGAAAAATCGCCTGAGAAGCCTTTCCCGAAAACGCCGGTCAATTTCTTCAATAATCATATAGATTCGTGGCAATAGGTTCTTAAAGAGATCCACCGGCCATTTCTCCAAAGCTTCCGGCATAATGGTATGGTTAGTGTAGGAAACGGCATCAACAGTGATATTCCAGCTTTCCCCCCAGTCCATTCCCTCTTCGTCAATGAGAATCCGCATTAGTTCGGGGATACAAAGAGCGGGGTGAGTATCGTTAATATGGATAGATACCCCTTGAGAAAAGTCTCTTAAAGATCTATTGCTTTTCTTAAAGCTACGAACAATGGCCCCCAATCCCGCTGCGACAAAAAAGTACTCCTGTTTGAGCCTCAGCTCTCTCCCGGCTAAATTACTGTCCTCCGGATAAAGGATGTAGGAAATGGCTTCCACTTCAGACTTGTAACTAAGAGCTTGAGTAAAGTTACCTTGATTGAATAAAGCCAAATCCAGTTCCGATGACAAGGGTTCCGCACTCCAAAGCCTTAAATTATTGATCTGGAAGGGGTTTTCATAGCTAAAAATGGGAATATCATAGGGCACTGCTAAGACAGGTTCATAGTTCTCATGCTGAAAGACCAGCCTGCCCTGGACGCTCTCAGCGCGGACGTTTCCCTTATACTTAACCACAATAGCTTTATCCGGTTTTCTAACCTCCCAGGGATAGCCGTTTTTTAACCAATGATCGGCAACCTCCGTCTGATAACCATCAACGATTTTCTGTTCAAAAAGCCCATACTTATAACGAATGCCATTGCCATGACCGGCAATTCCCATAAAGGCCATTGAATCCAGAAAGCAAGCAGCTAAACGACCCAACCCCCCGTTGCCCAGTCCCGCATCGCTTTCTTGGGCAACAAGCTCTTCTAAGTCAATATTTAACTCACTTAAACCTTCAGAAACGATGTCTTGAACCCCAATGTTGATCAGGTAATTATGTAATAGCTTACCGATAAGAAACTCCATTGAAAAATAGTACACTTGTTTTGCATTTTGCTTTTGAGCTGTCGTATAGTTGGCAAAGGCCCGACAAAGACTGATCTCTTCCTTCAGTAATACTACCAAGGTGTGATATTTATCCCACAGAGTTCCTTCTTCAATTGATTTACCCTTGATCTCGGCGAATTTTTCCAAATAGGCATCTTTAAAGCTATTTTTATCGGAAAACATCCCATACGCTCCTTCTGAAACTTAAGTGTTACCATATCTATTCCTTGTTATAATTATTATGCCAGTACAGGTTTTAAGAGAATTGCTCCTAGTGAAGGTACGCAAATTTCTAGGGAATGGCTGCGGCCATGCCAAGGAATCTGCTCCACTTTCAGCAGCCCTTGGTTAATAAATCCGGACCCGCCAAACTCTTGATCATCTGTATTGAGGATCTCCCGATAGGCTAAAGCCTTGCCCACCCCAAGCCGATACTTTTGATAACCACAGGGTTGAAAATTAATCAATGCTATGATGAATTCCTGGGGTTCTTTTCCCTTACGGCAAAAAACGATGATCCCTTGCTCATGGTTATGAACATCGATCCACTCAAAACCGGACCAATCCAGATCATTTTCCCAGAGAGACTTCTCTTCTAGATAAAGGGAATTTAGCCGTTGACAAAAAAACAGATACTTCTTGTGCATTTCATAATCTAAGAGAAACCAATCCAATTCCCTATCCTCACGCCACTCAATAAATTGAGCAATCTCTCCACCCATAAAAAGCAGCTTCTTACCCGGACAGCCAACCAAATAAGTAGCTAAGGCCCTTAAGCCGGCGAACTTTTGATCATAGCTGCCGGGCAATTTATTCAGAAGGGACTTTTTCCCGTGAACAACTTCATCGTGGGATAAGGGAAGGATAAAGGTTTCGGAAAAGGCGTACATCATGGGGAAGGTTAACAGTTGATGATGATGTTTCCGCTCTTTAAAATCCAAACAGACATAGCGAAGAGTATCATTCATCCAGCCCATATTCCACTTAAAAGAAAACCCTAAGCCACCCTTAGTAATAGGATTAGTGACCCCTTGCCAGTCGGTAGCTTCTTCCGCAATCATCAAAACATCCGGAAAGGACTTGCTCACAACTTCATTAAGACGTTGGAGAAATTGGACCGCTTCCAGGTTTTCTCTTCCACCATAGATATTGGGCTGCCAGGAGCGGCTTTCCCGTCCATAATCCAGGAAGAGCATACTCGTAACCCCGTCTACCCTTAAGCCATCCACATGAAAAACCTCAAACCAGAAGAGGGCATTGGCAATCAAAAAGCTCCATACCTCAGACCGGCCAAAATCAAACTTGTAGGTCCCCCAATGCTCATGTTCTTCTTTTTCATATAGGGCAGTTCCGTCAAAACTGCCTAAACCATGTGCATCCCTGCAGAAATGCCCGGGAACCCAATCCAAGATAACTCCCACTCCGGCCTGATGGCAAAAATCGATCAAAGACATTAGATCACGGGGAGTGCCATAGCGACTGGTACAGGAATAGTACCCCGTTCCCTGGTAGCCCCAAGAGCCGTCATAGGGATGCTCCATCAGAGGTAATATTTCGATATGGGTATAACCCATAGTTTTAACATAATCGATTAATTCCGGAGCTATTTCCCGATAATTAGGAAACAGCCCCCCCTTTCTGTGCTTCCAGGAACCGAGGTGGACTTCGTAAATAAACATAGGCCTAGCCTTAAAATCCAGATCTTTGCGTTCCCTTAACCAAACCTGGTCTCCCCAGGAATAGCCTTCTAAGGGGTAAACTATGGAAGCCGTATTTGGTCTTACTTCAGAGTAAAAGGCGAAAGGATCCGCCTTTAATAACCTTTCTCCGGTTTGAGTAAGGATTTCATACTTGTATATTTCACCCTCATCTAAGTCGGGAATAAACAGCGTCCAGATCCCGTGATTTACCCATTTTCTCATGGGATGGTTGGCACCCTGCCAATTATTAAAATCCCCCACTACCCAAACTTGTTCGGCTTGGGGAGCCCACAGGACAAAATAAGTCCCCCATCTTCCCCGATCTTTGATGATATGAGCCCCGAATTTCCGATAACTATGATAAAGCTCACCGCAATTGAAAAGATACATTTCCTCTTGGGTGAGCAATTCAGCATTTAATTGATTTTTGATCCTAGTCATCTAAAAGCTCCTCTATGTTTTTGGCGACATTATCCTGTTATATTATATCGGGCTTATATTTCCTTTAGAACCAGGCCGTCGCTTGATCATTTGCTTTATCGCCCCATAGATTAGCGCATTTCTGAACAAACTTATAAAAATAGTATTGACATCATATATTAGCTATGATATCATATTAAATTTTACATTCTATGATTTTTGTGTTATAATTTATTTCAGGTAATTTCAATAGGGGGTGGCTCAATGTTTCAAGTGGGTGATAAGGTTCTGTATCCAATGTATGGTGCAGGAATAATCGATTCCATTATAGAAAAAGAGGTCCTAGGTGTTAAGGGACGGTATTACCGCTTGAACATTCCTCATGTCCACATGGAAATTCTGATTCCCATTGGCAAGGCTGAGAATCTAGGTATACGTCAAGTGGTCGATTGTGAGGTCATCGATGATTTGCTTCGCGTTTTCCACCAAGGAAAAACTGATCCAGTAATGTTCGAAAGCAATAACCGTTTCTACCGTGATATCAATAAGAAAAAAATGAAAAGCGGCAATATCTACCAAGAAAGCGAGATCATTCGCTATCTTACCAGAAAAAGCAAGCTCCATAAACTAGGGACAGAAGATAATAATATGCTGCATACGGCCTTCCAGCTTGTAACCAGTGAAATCGTACAAGTAAAAGGCATTGAGATAGAAAAAGCCGCTGAGATGTTACAGGAGGTTGTCGATCAAGCCTTCGAAGAAAAAGAAACCCAAGAAGCTTTAGGTTAATGCCTGCATACACATGCACTAAAGGGAGGATCGCGAGACTACGATTAGCGTAGTCCGCGATCCTCCCTTTAAAATCAATAACATATTGTTTAATTTCGTGTTCCCTCGAAAGGATATTTGGATCGAAGTAAAAAGCAAACCTTCTCGAAACTCCATCTTCATTAGATTGCACCTCGAAAACCAAATATCTGCTTTATCGGCACTTCAATCTTTTCTTTACCTGTATGATATACCAAAATATCATCCTTTGCCCGAACCAACTCACGTGTCGCTTCCTTCTCGTCTTCGAAAGCCTGAATTACTGCCACGTCGTCAATGAATCTTACGTTATTCTCAATATGTGAATCCAGTATTTGAATCTTAACAAAACGTTCAGGATATAACCTTCTGACCTCATTCCATTTCATTAGATTCACCGTCCTCTTACTTTCTAGATAATTCCATTATACCATTTTCTTGTCCAAGAACATCATTAATTTATAAAAGCGCATGGACGCACGCCCCTTGCACCGACTTCTTGTAACGTCCCGAGGAGTCCCGCAGCGTCCCAACCACATGCATCTTTACGAAGTTACGGCAATCCCGTGTTAAATGAAGTTGGTCGCCCCCATACTCAGAAGTCGCCATGGAAGGCGACTCCTCAATTCTCGAAAAGCCATGCAAAATGAGTTAAGTAGGGAGAAGTCAAGTCTGAAATATTTAATCATCACATTATGCTAATACTATGAATACGAGCTATCTCTTTATTTGAAGGTTTTTTAAAATTTCATGATAGCGTATTGTTGCTAATGCACTTGCTTCACCCTTTTTACAGAAAGAAAGCCCGGCCAGTTTTGGAACAATGCGCTCAACCACGATCTGCCCATCCACCATTTTGGATTCCAACGTTTTCAAGGCTTCGAGAAACCGTTTATCCTCCTTTGCCCGGTTATAAAAGGATAAGACATAGACGTATACAAAAAGGTTGTAGTTTCGGAAGGGATATTCAACTTTCATGAATAATGTACCGATTCCATAGTGGCACGGGCCAATGGGTTTCCTGATTGTCCAATGCTCCAGCAAAAAATCCACGGCCTTGTCAATCGCCGGTTCTTTGTTGAGATAGTCGCTAAAGCGGAACGCATTCAGGGCGGTAAGCGTTGGTAAGGGATTTGAATACTCCGTTTCTGGGCCCCGGCCAAAGCTGAATTTATTGCAGCGCCAGCCACCGTCTGTATACTGGATATCTAAAAGATGCTGGAAGGTTTTTTGCAGTTTGGTATCGGAAGCATACCCCATGTGGCAAAGTACATTGGCGGCTTGGATGGTTTGGCATGGGTAAACAGAGCCTTGTGGATACAACTTAAAACGTCCGTCCTCCTGCCAAGTGCTGAGTATTAATTCTGCAGTTTCTTTCAGTAAAGGTTCTGTGGGATCCATGCCCAATTCCAATAAGTACATTACGCTCTCCAAAGTTGAGAATGGCGCTCCTTTTATTAGGCGCTTATCAGGCGTAGTCCAAAGGTCAGCTCCATTATCATGCTTGTGCGACAATATCGCTTCAACATCTGATGCATATTGCTTCTCTACAGCCATTCCTCTCACCCCTCTCAATGGGATCCATGCCCTGATTCATTCTCTGGAGATTTAGACCGAATTTCAAATTATATAAAATCACAGAACCCTCCAAAGTTTAGCTATTAATTCTTTCATATCGGCCAGAAACCTTCTATACTTCAAAAAATGGGCATAATACTTATTGAAACAAACTTATCGGAGATGGTATGATATGGATAAGAAAACCAATCATGAGGAGATGGATAAAATGCCAATACCTCAGAAAAATGAGGAAACAACCTTCACCGACTTCGTAAACAAAAACAAAGAACTTCTCTATAAAATAGCTAGATCCAACACCGTTATTAATGAATCCGGTCTTACAGTTATCCCAAAGGATGATCCTTGGCTTGACGAGAAGGAATGGGATAAAATGTACGAAGACCTAAAAAACAAGAAATGATCATTACCAATGGCGATGTCTGGTTTGCAAAGTTTCCTCTCGAAGAAGATGATTCCGTATTCCGTTCTCGGCCAGTAATAATTCTTGACGTAGAAAACCTTATTGTTCTCGTAGTAAAAGTAACTAAAACGCCTCCTCGTCCCAATGACAAATATGATATTCCTATTAACTATTGGCAATATGCTAACTTGAACTTTAAATCAACTGCGCGAGTATCGAAAACACAGGTATTGAATCATTCGCAACTTGTTTTTAAGATAGGAACACTTCATCCTAGCGATTACACAAATACCCAAAACGCATACATGCAATACATTTCTCAAAACAGTTAAACCACAGGGATCCAAATGGGCGCCCTCTTTTTATTTTAGGACCGGTAAGAGTTAGGCGACGCTGTCTCTCCTCTTGAACTCAATTATTGTAAAACTTTCAGGAAGGGTTGCTGTTACTTCCTCTTGAAGCTCAGCATTAAACAAATCTATTTGCCTTTTTGCGGATAGATTCTGTTTGTCCCTTTGTCCAATAATAGATTTAGTGGATAGTGAGATTTTCACTCTTATTTCTGCATGAACTTGTAGAGTAAAATTGATGTTAAAAACCAAACCAAACCACCGAATATTCCTGTAAAACTAAACCTTTTATCAATAACATAATGTAATATTGTCTGCACTAATGCAAAAGATAATCCACCGTATAAACCAAACTTGATTGGGTTGAGCCTCACTTTATACCCCCTTTGAGTTTTGAAACCGAGACTAGGAGAGAATAAATAATATTTTTCGCAAGCACGAATGTAATGTTGTAAATTCCGTTGGTACAATGTCCAGGTGGGTCTGGAACTAGACCATGGAAATGAAGTAGGCGCCAATCTAATTAAAATCCAATAAATGGCGTAATTGATACGTTTAGCAATCGACTCACAATGAAAATCACACTGTAATACTAAATCATTTAGTTTCAGAACAATGTTTTGACCCCGTTAAATCTTGGAATGAATCCTGCGCGCCATGGACGGCGCGGTCATCGTCCGATTTCGCCTAAACATCTTATTACCGCAATATCAATGCGCCTTATTGTTATTTGCGGAGAGATTTCCGCATGTCATTGCGGTAATCCCAGTTATCTATTCACGTACGCCACTAAGCATATTAGCATATTAGCATATTAGCATATGCATATTGTACAAGCCACGAGCCATCCAATTCCCTAGTACTACAATTCAACGCATTCTTGCAAATTCCTCCAATATTTCAAATATTAGATCATTTATGGCAAAAATATAAGAGGCTGCCTTTTCTGACAGCCCCTTCATTCCTAGCTTTATAATCATTTGCTCTGTGATTCTTGATTTTCTACTACCGACTTTTTATCAAAGTAATTACTTTGGATGATTAAATCAGCAAGGGTTAAGCCCTTCACCGCATGGTCCTCGAACTCTTTGCTGGTGCCCATAAAAGTTCCGTCAGCCAAAACGGCATAATCTCTTTGGGTCGTGATCAGGTTCCGGCCTTGGGCAGTGTTTGCGTACTTTTCTTCTTCTACTCCCATCAAGTAAGCCACCGTTGGCAGAATATCGATTTGTCCGCCTGTGGTCTCGATCACCTTTGAGCCTGATCCTTTTTTATAGATAAGGAACGGAACCTTATGATCATCCTCCATCCACCAGTCCTCCTGGGGCTGGATGCCGGGGAGTTCATCCTTGTAATACTTATGAATCCCTCCGTGATCACCATAAATGACAATCACTGTGTTCTCTAAAAGCCCCTTCTGATCAAGGGATTCTATAAACTTGCCAATCTGCTTATCAGTATAATGCATACTTTGAAAATACCCCCCTAGTTTTGTCCGATCAAACTGAGGATCTATTTCAAGTTCACGATACTCCTTAGGCAGATCAAAGGGTCCATGACTAGTCATAGTGATGATAAAATCATAAAAAGGTTGAGAAGACCGCTCAAGGATAGGAAGCATTTGCCGCAGAAAGCTTTCGTCACTTAAGCCAAGGCCGATTTTTTCATCCATAGTAAAGTCTTTAATAC
>NZ_CEVWNY010000036.1:0-25551 GCF_982384815.1 Desulfitobacterium sp.
AAACTAAAAAAAGCGGTGGGTGTGCAGGATGCCCACACAGTGCTGGTTGTGCAAGCACCCACTGTGATTCCGGATATAAGGCGGATTAGTGATTGATTTTTTATTTAGGTTGTACTATGCTTTTTATAGGAATTTAATGAAAAATAAGATAGAAGGGACTATTGCCATGAGTATTCAAGAATCGGGCGAAATGTACCTTGAGACGATTTATATACTGCAAAAGAAAAAAGGAGATATTCGCTCTATCGATATTGCTAATGAGTTAGGCTATACCAAGCCAAGCATAAGTCGTGCAGTGGGCATTCTTAAGAAAAATGATTATATTGAGGTAGATGGTTCAGGAATTATTACTTTGACAGGTGAAGGGGCGAAGATTGCCGCACGAATCTACGAACGGCATGATTTAATTACTAAATATCTTATTTATCTGGGTGTAGATGAAGAGACAGCCTCCCAGGATGCTTGTCGCGTGGAGCATGTAATTAGTCAAACGACCTTTGAAAAGATGAAAGAGGAGTATCATAAGCGTTGTCATGAGCAAATGTAAGTTATTTAGCCAAAAGCCATTTATTCCTCAGGGAGTAGGTGGTTTTTTGTTGTGTCCAATATTCAATATTCGGGAGGCGCTTCGCTGACTAAAGTATTTCTTTCCTAAATTTAAGAAGGGGTATTGACGTTTAGGCTTAGAGGTGTCAGAATATTCATAATAGTTGGAAGTGAATGGATACTCATTCATTTTTTATTGGGGGGTATATTCATGAGTCAGGATAGTAAGGTTTATGAATTTCCTTGGAGAGCCCAATACGATGAGCAGGTTCCACATTGCTTGGAATATCCCGAAAAGACCGTAGATGCTTTGTTTCGTGAAAGTGTTCAGAAAAATACCGGAGAGATCGCCCTCATTTATTTTAACTATAAGATGAAATATGGAGACTTAGGAAACAAAGTAGAACGACTAGCTGGGTCTTTACAAAAACTTGGAATTAAGCCCGGGGAAAAGGTTGCTCTTCTTTTGGCTAATTGTCCCCAATATGTAATTGCTTATTATGCCATTCTTTCCCTTGGCGCAGTGGTGGTGCCGGTTAATCCCCTTAGTACCGAATCCGAGCTTCTGCATATTTTTCGCGATTCCCAAGTCAAAATAGCCATCGGCTTAGATCTTTTGGCTGAACGTTTGGAGAATGTCCGCGATACCTGTCACCAAGCTGGGGAGACCCATCTTTTAGAGCATACTTACTATACGGCCTTAAATGAATACATGCCATTCCCGCTCAAATTTCTTTATCCTTTTACACGCAAGCTTTCTCCAGGCGGTAAGGAGCGGCTCAAAGCGGCTAAGAAATTTCGAGATTTACTTAATGACAGCAGCAGCCCTCTTTTGCAGGAATATCCCTCGCGGGATGTGGATATCCGCAAAGACCTTGCCGTTTTAATTTATACCGGAGGTACCACCGGTCGCCCTAAGGGAGTAATGCTTTCCCATTATGGCTTACTAGCCAATGCCTGGCAAGCCATCGCCTGGGTACAAATGGATAAGAAAGATCGCTTGGTTACAGTTCTTCCTGTTTTTCATGGGTTCGGTATGTCTGTATGCATGAATGCCCCTTTAACCTCCGGGGCTTCTACAGTATTAATTCCACGGTTTGAGGCAAAGGATGTCCTTAAGGCAATTCATAAACATAAGCCTACCTTGTTCGCGGGGGTCCCCACCATGTATGTCAGCATGATTAATTATCCACAATTAAGCCGTTATAGTCTCTCCTCTTTAGTCGGGTGCTTTGTAGGCGCGGCAGCCCTGGCGCCGGAAGTTAAGCGGAGTTTTGAAGAGCGTACGGGGGCAAGGCTTATGGAAGGTTATGGCTTGACAGAAGGGGTCAATGCTTTATGTGCTAATCCCCTGCGGGGAGAAAACAAAACCGGGAGTGTTGGTATACCCTTCTCTGATGTGATTTTAAAGATTAGAGATATAGACACAGGGGAGACGGATCTTCCGCCCAATGAGGTTGGTGAAATAGTGATTCAGTGTCCCGAATTAATGCTGGGCTATTACAATCGTCCGGAGGAAACAGCCTACTCCTTACGGGACGGCTGGTTGTATACCGGCGATATCGGTATGATGGATGAGGATGGCTATTTCTACTTGGTTGATCGCAAAAAGGATATGATCATTACCGGCGGCTTCAACGTTTACCCTCGGGAAGTCGAAGATATTCTTTATGAACATCCGGCTGTGCGCGAGGCCTGTGTTATCGGGGTAAAGGATGGCTATAGCGGGGAAAAGGTGGTAGCCTTTGTTAGTCTCAAAGATGGTGAGCGGGCCACGGAAAAAGAGATTATCGCCTTTTGCCGCAAACACCTGGTACCTTACAAGGTCCCCAAAAATGTGGAGTTCCGTGACGAGCTCCCCAAGACAGCCATTGGTAAAATCCTTCGTCGTGCTCTCAGGGATGTTCCTGTAGAGGGCGGCGAAGCAGCAAAAGGTTCTCAAGAAGTTGCTTCCACCAAATAAGTAGCTTCTTAACATCCATTCAAGCGGTTAATTCTCAGGTCTAGTATTTGGATTGGAGGATACTGAATGAGCGGCTGGTTTGAGTTAGTGGATAAAAACGAGGTCATGAGCCATCTTTTAGAGGAATCCGCTCTTAAAGGTTCCCAGCGGAGGACCCGTTATCCTAACCACCGATTTTTCGGGACCTTATGCTCCTACTTTCCGGAGGAACTGATAATGGCCTTTGGTCTCGAGCCTTTACGGCTATTGCCGGATTCGGCTAATCGGACCCCGGCAGAACTGCCACCCTTTTCCTGTTCTTTGGCCCGGGGGATTTTTGCTATGGAGATTCAGGATAAGTGGGGAGACCTAGCAGGGCTTGGGGTTGTCCATACCTGTGACACCATGCAGTGTTTAAGCGGGATCTGGGAGTTTGCCGGCAAAGTCTCCACAGTGAATATGGTTCCCCCGGTCATGCTCAAAACAGCCGGGGCTGCCCGGTACTATGAACGGGAAATCAGTGCGGTCTGGAACCAATTAGCGGCACTTACCAATCAGGAACCGGACGAGGAAGAGTTAAATAAAGCTCTCCGTCTTTGTCAAGGAGTACGGGAAATGGTTCAAGCAGTTGATGAGTTGCGGCCTCAATTACCTTCGCCTCTGGTGGCTGCTTTGTTGCGGGCAGGTCAACTTATGCCCAAAGCAGAGTATTTAAAGGCATTAGGGGAAGCACTACCGGAGCTTAACGAGATTGCTGCCGACCCGGGACCAAGAGCTCGGATTTTGATTACCGGGGCAGTGATGGAAAACGACAGCTTATATGCCATGATCGAAGACTTAGGGGGAAGAGTGGTGGCAGATGATACCTGCACCGGATTCCGCCATTATTCGGGACCAAGAAGGGTGGATTCCGACACTCCCCTTGCTGATATCGTGAAACGTTACCTGGAAATGCCCCCTTGCCCTTGTAAGAATCAAAGCCTCAACGAACGTATGACTTATTTGCAGGAATTAGCATTGCAGCGGCAGGCAGAGGGAGCTGTTATCATTATCCGTAAATATTGCGACCCCCACGCCTGGGATGCAGTACCGTTAGTGGTTAATTTACAAAAAGCCGGTCTGCGCACTCTTGTTCTTGAGCTGGAGGGAGCCGATGTAGGGGGCCAGGAACGGACCCGCCTTCAGGCTTTCCTTGAAAGCATTCTGGAGAACCTGGCATCGGTGCCTGAGGGAAGTGTTATGAAATGAGCGGAAAAACACAAAAGCGCAATTATCGCCCCTTAAAAAGTACGGATACCCTTAAGAAAACCATCAAAAAGTACTATGCTCTAACAGGATACCACCGCTACTGGGGTAAGCCCTTAGGCCGTAAGATAGCCTGGGTTACCAGCGGTGCACCGGTTGAGCTGTTGCGGGTATTTAAGATTCACCCTGCTTACCCTGAACAGTATGCAGCTATCTATAGCACCGGCAAGGCAACGGAGAAATTATGTCAGGTAGCGGAAGCGGCAGGGTATTCCCAGGATCTATGTTCCTATGCTCGCTCCAATATCGGCGGAGTCATGAGGCCGGACCTTGCTCCTTTGGGAGGTATGCCTAAGCCGGATCTTTTAGTGGCTTGTAATAATATCTGTGGTACGGTCTTAAAATGGTATGAGGTTTTGGCACGGCATTTTAATGTGCCTCTACTGGTTTTGGATACACCTTATCTGACCGGGGAAAATACTCCTCAGGCTAAGGAATATGTACTGGAACAGCTCCGGGCAATGATTAGCGAATTGGAAAAGATTACAGGAAGACCTTTTACCGAAAAGGAACTGGCCACCCAGATGAAGATTAGTCAAGAGACCACCAGTCTCTGGAAAGAAGCCCGTCAATATTGCCAATCCCGCCCTTCCCCTCTTAATGCTCCTGACCTTTTCATTCACATGGCACCAATTGTGGTTTTGCGGGGAACAAAGGAGGGGCGCAACTATTATCGCCTGTTCCGGGATGAGGTAAAGGAGCGGGCTGCCCTTTCCCAAGGAGCGGTAGAGAACGAACAGATTCGTTTGGTTTGGGATAATATTGCCATTTGGCCCAAAGTATTTAGTTTTAACAAAATGTTTACTGAAAGAGGAGCTTGCTTTGTTACGGACACCTATAGTGGTGGCTGGGCTATAGACCATGCTCCGGGAAGCCCTTTGGAGAGTTTAGCGGCTACCTATACGGAGGTTTTCCTCAATCGCTCGCCGGATTTTCGGGCTAAGCAACTGATTCAACTTATTAAGGATTATCAGGCCGATGGCTTTGTCATGCATTCCAATCGGTCCTGTAAGCCCTATTCCTTGGTCCAGGAGGTTATTCGCAGAAGGGTTATGAGAGAGACGGGAGTTCCGGGCCTGATGATAGAGGCAGATATGGCCGACCCGCGAGCTTATGCCGAGGAGCCTATTCGCAACCGGGTGCAGGCATTTTTAGAAACCTTCGATTAAAGCTAAGGAAAGAGGGAAAGTATGGCCAAGGTATATATCGGGGTCGATATCGGATCTCTGACAGTTAAGGTGGTCCTTTTAAATGAGGCGAAGGAGATCCTGGCTCATGGTACTGCCCGAGGGGGGTACAGCGGTCGCGAAGTTGCCACTAAGATTATGGAAAAATTGCTTGCCGAGTCTGGATTGAGCAGGGAGGATGTAGGCGGAACAGTAGCCACAGGCTATGGGAGAATAACCTTCCCTGCCGACCGGGAGGTATCGGAAATTACCTGTCAAGCTAAGGGAATCAGTTTTCTTTTTCCTACGGCACGAACAATTATCGATATCGGCGGTCAAGACAGCAAAGTAATTCAAATCCTGTCTAACGGGAAGGTCGCAGATTTTGCCATGAATGACAAATGTGCGGCGGGGACAGGGAGGTTTCTTGAAGTTATGGCCTCGGCTTTGGATATCGGCCTTAACGAAATCGGAGAGATTTCCGCTAAGTCCCAAAATCCCACCACCATTTCTTCCTTCTGTACCGTGTTTGCAGAATCAGAAGTAATTACGCACGTCTCCGCAGGAACGCCCAAATGGGATATTTTAGCCGGGGTATGCGCCGCGGTTGCCAGTAGGGTTTCTTCCTTGGCCCAACGGACCGGATTAGAACCGGATATTGTTTTTACGGGAGGGGTCGCTCGGAATGAAGGAGTTTTAAATGCCCTTACCCAGTATTTGAACCAGCCTTTGCTTGTATATAAAGAACCGGCTATTACGGCTGCTTTAGGTGCAGCCTTAGTGGCATCAGGACAATCCCGCTCTGCATAACTTTTAGAGATTGGGGGTCGAAGATATGCAGAGAGGCAAAAGCTGGCCGGAATTTTTTCTCTATCTTACACGAGTTTTTATTCTATTGATATTACTCGCCGCCTTGTTACCAAAGCTGGTAACTGTATGCGGCTCTTTAGTTTCAACTCATGGGGATCAGGACGAAAAACCTAGTGGCAATCCCATGCGCGTAGAAGAGCAGGACTTAAATTGGAGTGAATTTGTCATTCAGCTGTTTCCGGATATTAAAAGGTAAACTTAAAATACTAGTCAACGCAGGAAAACCGGTCCCACTGTAGAATTTATGGGTGGGAGGGATTACTGTGGGAGCTCAAACAGAATTATGGATTAAGAAGTATTTAACTTATCTTAATGTAGAGCGCGGACTTTCCCAGAATACTCGTTTAGGCTACGAGCGGGATCTTCAGAAGATAACTCTTTTTCTTGAGCAACGAGGAAAAAACTTTATAAATTGCAGCGGCAATGACCTTTTTCTGTTCCTTCTTCACGAGAAGAATCAGGGGAGGTCTTCGCGTACATTGGCACGGCTCCTCGCAACTATGCGAGGGCTCTTTTCTTTTCTTTTGGGAGAGGACCTAAGGGAGGATGACCCTACTGAGTATCTTAATTCACCTAAGCTTGAACAACAACTACCTCACGTTCTTTCCGAAGGAACTGTGGAAAAGCTATTACCTCCTGTGGAGAGGAGTCAAGGTCAAGGGGAGGATTCTTCTTTAGCATTTACAGGGAAAGGGAAGAAATCCTCTAGTATTGAATCCATAGATAGGAATAATGCTCTAGTAATGCGTAATCTTGCCATGATTGAGGTACTCTATGGATGTGGTCTGCGTGTTTCCGAGTTAGTGGACCTTAAGATAAAGGATATCATGTTCGAGACAGGGACCCTGCGTTGTCGGGGGAAGGGTAGTAAAGAACGTATAGTTCCCATTGGGGATTATGCCTTGGAAGTTTTGCTGGATTATCTAGATCATTATCGGGAGCAGCTTCTCGGTAAGAAGAAAAGCGATATACTCTTCCTGAATTCCCGGGGAGATGCTTTGAGCCGACAGGGAGTTTGGCAGATTCTAAAGAAATGGGCCCAAGAACATGGAGTAAATGAGGAGGTTTATCCCCATAAATTTAGGCATAGCTTTGCTACCCATCTTTTGGACCATGGAGCGGATTTACGCTCTGTCCAGGAAATGTTGGGGCATGCCGATATTTCAACTACTCAGATTTATACCCATCTTTCTCGACAAAGATTAATGGAAGTCTTTCGCAAGGCTCATCCCCGGGCTGATTAGGGCATGCTCGTTCCGCTTGCATTGGCAGCTACCCTGTTTTTTTATGGATGAATGAATGTTAATTAAGGAGGGTACTTTTTTGAGAAGGGTTATTTTAATTATCCTGGATAGTGTAGGCATTGGCGAAATGCCGGATGCCCATGAATACGGAGATGTAGGAAGCAATACTTTGGGCAATATGGCTAGGGTACTGGGAGGGCTTCGTTTACCCCATCTGCAGGAACTGGGTTTAGGCAATATTGCCCCGATCCTTGGGGTTGATCCGGTGTCAAGTCCCCGTGGGTCTTATGGGAAAATGGCGGAGAAGTCTCCTGGCAAAGATACCACTACCGGACATTGGGAGATTGCCGGTGTAGTTTTGGAAAAGGCTTTTCCAACCTTCCCTCAGGGGTTTCCTCAGGATTTTATTGAGGCTTACGAGGAACGAATTGGTCGTCGGGTGATTGGTAATGAAGTGGCTTCCGGCACGGAAATCATCCAGCGTTTAGGGCAGGAGCATGTTCAAACGGGAAAACCCATTGTCTATACCTCCGCCGACTCCGTATTTCAGATTGCGGCCCATGAAGAAATTATTCCTTTAGCGGAATTGTACAGAATTTGTGAGATTGCTAGGGAAATGCTCGTTGGGGATTTAAAAGTGGGACGAGTTATTGCCCGCCCCTTCTTAGGTACAGAAGGAAACTTCAATCGGACCACCAATCGCCATGATTATGCCATCGCGCCCCCTCATAAAATCATGTTGGATGTAATTAAGGAAAAAGGGTTTTCGGTGATGGCCGTAGGCAAAATCAAGGATATCTATGCCGGACATGGAGTCACGGATCACGTTCCCAGCAAAGGGAATATGGACGGAATTGATAAAACCCTGGGTTTTATGAAAGAGAGGAAGTCTGGTTTTATCATGACTAATCTTGTGGACTTTGACATGCTTTATGGTCATCGCAATGATCCGGAAAATTATGCGCGGGCCCTTGAGGAGTTTGATGCAAGATTACCGGAAATTATTGGCTTATTGGCGGATGAAGACATCCTGGTCCTCACCGCTGATCATGGTTGTGATCCCACTACCGAAAGTACGGATCACTCACGGGAATATGTCCCTTTGCTGGTATATGGCAAACCGGTTATTACCGGCAAGAATCTTGGAATCAGACCTTCTTTTGCCGACCTTGGTGCGACAATTGTAGAGTATTTCGGGGCTGAAGTATTGCCCAATGGGGATAGTTTTTTACAAGATATTCTCAAAGGAGAGGATCAATAATGATGAAAGAACACGAGCTGATGGAAAAGTTAAGTGAGACCAGGCATTATATTATCGGCAAAGTAAATATCGAACCTCAAATGGGAATTATCCTGGGTTCAGGGCTGGGGGGATTTGTGGATTTAATCGAGGATCAGGTAGTCATTCCCTATAGCGAGATTCCTAACTTTCCTGTTTCTACTGTAGAAGGGCATAAAGGTCAACTGGTCTTTGGCAATGTTCTAGGGAAACCGGTGGTGGCTATGCAAGGGCGTTTCCACTACTATGAAGGGTACTCTATGCAAGAAGTTACTTTTCCTGTGCGGGTAATGCAGGTTTTGGGAGTATCCGGGCTGATTGTGACTAATGCAGCAGGTGGAATTAACACTGCTTATCGCCCAGGGGATCTGATTTTAATCAAAGACCATATTAATATGATGGGAGATAATCCTCTGCGGGGAGCTAATCTCAGTAATCTAGGACCTCGTTTTCCGGATTTAAGTGAAGGATATGATTTGGAATGGCGGCAAAAGGCTTTGACTATAGCAAGGGAAGTAGGGATTCATCCTCAAGAGGGAGTCTATGCAGCTATGAGCGGCCCAAGCTATGAGAGTCCCGCTGAAATTCGCTTCCTTCGCACTGTGGGAGCCGACTTGGTAGGTATGTCTACTGTACCGGAAGTCATTATTGCAAATCATGGAGGTATGCGAGTACTCGGTATCTCTTGCGTTACCAATATGGCTGCTGGAGTTCTTCCCCAGCGTCTCAGTCATGCAGAGGTCATGGAGACCGCCGAGCGGATTGAGAAGCAGTTTGTGCGGTTTGTACAGGCTTTGGTTAAGGCCTTGGCGTAAGGAGGCAAAGCAATGAGAGTTGTTGATCTAATCAACAAAAAGAAATTGGGCCATGCCTTGACCCAAGAAGAGATAGAATTTTTTGTGCAAGGTTATGTTAAGGGTGAAATTCCCGATTATCAAATATCCGCTCTTTACATGGCAATTTATTTTCAAGGTATGAATGACGAGGAAATTGCCAATTTAACAATGGCCTATGTGAACTCGGGAGAGACAATCGACTTATCCGGTATCGAAGGCGTCAAAGTGGATAAGCATTCAACTGGAGGAGTAGGGGACAAGATAAGCCTCATCGTCATTCCCTTGGTGGCTTCCCTAGGGATCCCTGTGGCTAAAATGAGTGGCAGGGGCTTAGGTCATACCGGTGGGACAATCGATAAATTAGAAGCTATCGAAGGATTCAGAACCTCTTTAAGTACGGAAGAGTTTCTTGCCAATGTGAATAAGTATGGAATGGCAGTGGTAGGGCAAACTGCAAACTTAACCCCTGCTGACAAACTAACTTATGCCTTAAGGGATGTTACAGGAACAGTAGATAGTATTCCCCTTATTGCGAGTTCGATTATGAGTAAGAAGATCGCTTCAGGGGCAGATGCTATCGTGCTTGATGTCAAAGTCGGTTCAGGAGCTTTCATGAAGTCGATCGAGGAGGCTAAAAAACTGGCTGAGTGCATGGTGCAAATCGGTAAATCATTAAATCGTCGGACAATTGCTATCATTACCGATATGAATCAGCCTCTTGGTCATGAAGTCGGCAATGCCAACGAAATTAAAGAGGTTATCGAGGTTTTGAGTGGAAGAGGGGCTGAGGACGAAACCACGGTTGCTTTGACCATTGCCACTTATATGGCCATTGCCAGCGGCAAATATCATGACTTTGACTCTACTTATGCTGGGCTTCGGCAAGCTATCGCTTCAGGTAAGGCCATCGAAAAATTAAAAGAGCTCATTGCTATTCAAGGAGGAAATCTGCAAATAGTCGACGAGCCGATGAAACTCCCTCAAGCGAAAAATCATATCGAGATTCGCTCCAGCAATGCTGGGTATATAAGTCATATTAATGCGGAACAAATCGGAATTGTTGCCATGCAACTGGGGGCAGGTAGGAAGAAAAAAGAAGACCCCATTGACTATGCAGCAGGGGTAACTCTCTTGAAGAAGGTTGGCGATTATGTAGATCTTGATGAGCCTCTATGTATTCTACACACAAATCTTGCTCCTGTAGAAACGAATGTTCTAAAGGCGTATACCATTCAGGATAGTAAGCCAGCCCCAGTAGAGTACATTTATGAAGTTATAAAGTAGATTGACGATTCACGCGAAAACCTCAAAACTAAAGAGCAGTTGTTAGAAATCTTTTCGGAATATATTCCGCTTGTCCTTCTTGGGGAAAGACAACGGAACTTTATTAAATATTTAGGGGAGGATTTGGGTTATGATTGGCAATAGCTACTTGCAGGGATTATTTGATTATCCCGATGAGGATACAAGCCTAAATCAATTACCAGAATTGCTTAGAAGTAGAGATGTAAAATTTTTTAACAGTGCAAAAGAACCAGTTAAATTTGAATCGTGTACTGATCAAGAGATTGAATATTTAACAAAGGCATCTGCACTTATTGATTATTATTTGCAGATCCAAGGCATAGGGGTCCCTGATTGGCTAAGGGATAAGAGGCTGCAATTTACCAAGCCTTATTATTATCCTAAAAGAATAAGTGTTTTTGAAAAACTAAAACTGCAATATACTAATCCTGCACCCTTTCGGGCAAGGAATGTTTACTTCGATTTGCAGGGGATTCAAAGGGTTTAAAGAAGTAAGATCAAGCTGCCCCCAAATATTCTTCCAAGGTGAGTCCGTGTTGGGTGATGTATTGAGCGGCCTGTACTCCCACATAGCGGATATGCCAAGGTTCGGGTAGATAGCCTGTGATAGCCTCTTTCCCTGGTTGGTAGCGAACGATAAAACCAAAAGCGGGAGCGTTTTGCGCTAACCATTGACCCTCCAGGGTATTGGCAAAAGATTGGGTAAGGTTATAGTTATTGGAGGGAGAGCTAATATCAATCGCTAGACCCGTTTGGTGTTCACTTCCTCCGGGAGGTGCACTAACCTGGGCTTTTGCCGGGGAGATTTTTATATTTCTAGCATAGATTTCGGCCTGGCGTTCGTAGGAGCGGTAACCGGAAATACCTGCTATAGAGATGTTGTCCTGCTTAGCCTTGGCAAATAGTCGTTCTAAAGCTTGTGCGGCTTCTGATCTCATCAGTTTTTTGGGGTCGTAGCCTTGAACGGTGAAGGGGATATTGGGAATAACTAAACTTGGCGGGATATACTCCGCTGGCAAGCCATGTGTTTTGTTTACTAGAACTAATAGATCAGTCGGGTTAGAGACTATATGAAATTGATTATTTATCAATGTCTCCAAAGAGGCTTTTGTATTTGGCCCATATATTTTGTCCGATTTGATTAACGGAAACTTTTGCTGGAGCTGAAAAATTACATTAGCAGTCTTAGAACCGTAGATTCCATCAACCGAAAGGTTAAAACCAAAAGAGACTAGGACACTTTGCAATGCTTTTACCTGCGAACCGGTACTTCCTATGCGCAGGATCCCGTCCGGTAATCTTAAAGCCGGAATTTCTAAAGCTTGCCCGACATAAATTAGATCACTTGTTAAATGATTTATTCTTTTTAGGGCATCAACTGTGGTAGCGTATTTTTGGGCAATCTTATAAAGTGAATCGCCCGGTTGTACTATGTAGGTTTGACTCATGTTTTTTCCTCCTACAACGGCTTTCTCTATAACCCTTTTGTGCTATGGTAACCTTTTATAATTGTATGAGGTTGAAATAGTTCTCGCTCCTGTTTCTTTGTCATAGGATAAGCTTTCGGCACGTAATCTTTTAGTACCAAAAGTTAGGGGTGACTACTATGCGTGAAAAGAAAGTGTATTCCTTAGCAGGGGAGACCACAACGGCTCTTCGTTATGCGGTGGTGGGGAATGCGGATCGCTTTTTAAAACATAAACATGCTTACAAAGCTTGGCAGACTTTGAGGCAGTTTGGCTGTGTAGTTCACCCGGTGGCCCATGACCTACAGCGTCTAGAAGGCTTTAAAGTCTATTCTCAATTCGAAGCTTTAAAGGATAAGGTGGATGTGGTTGTTCCTTGTCTTAAAGCGGAATTGATACCGGATATAATCAGTCAGGCCCAGGAGTGTGGGGCTAAAATGGTTTGGTTTCAAGAACGGAACTGGACTGAGGAATTTCAGGAGCAGGCTGAGGCCGCCGGAATCCAGGTTCTACGTGGGTGTATTCTTAAACATAAAATATATCCCAAACCTTTTGCCTACCTTCATCCTTGCTATTGGCATGGCTTAAAATCTCCCAAAGCACCTAGACGGCGTTAGTGTGAGTCCGGCTTAATAGGTTATTTATTCTAGACTCTCGATAAAAATAACCGCACCATTGGGTATAACCAAGACATTTGCTTCCGGCGAAGAATAGGCATAGGCCCTTTGCAAAGCCTCATCTACGGTTTGCGCCCAATCCAGTCCCATTGACTTGAGAATTTCCGGTTCGACACCATCAGTTACCATAATGACCTTATAATCGAGAAGAATTCGGACTAGGATTTGGACTTGCCATTGATCTAAGTCGGTGGCCGCAGCTTCAGTCCCGCGGATTTCCTTGAGAATTTCTTTAGCTCCACCTGGATGAATTAACATCCGGTGGAAGACTTCGCCCCCGATACCGTCAATACAGGAGGCAGCCGCAATAATTACGCCCCCCTTTTTCGTGACATATTCGGCTGTTCGTATACTTTTGACAGCTTGATATAAGTTTTGATCGAGAGGATAGCCACCATTGCTGGTTAAGACGATATCGGCACGTTTTGAGGTCAGCTTTGTCAATTTCTCGACGAATTGGACTCCTTGGGCGAAGGTTTCTTCCGGATGTCCGGCGAAGGCGCCAATAATGTTTTTGTGTTCATCCAGAGTCACGTTAAGAATAAATTTTAATTTTGCCTGTCGAGCAGCATGCTCCATATCCCGATGAAAGATATTTCCTTCGATTGTTCCTGATTGAGTATTGGGATGGTCGATGAACCCGGCGGAATGATTGACTAAAATAGTCTCCCGTCCCGAAATTCCGGGCAGGATGCTTTTTCTTCCACCGGAATAGCCTGCGAAAAAATGGGGTTCAATAAAGCCTTCAGCGATTAATAGATCAGCCTCGACAGCAAGTCGGTTCACCCAGAAGGGAGCCCCGGAAGGTAAATCCTCAAGTCGTACTAAGGTGGAATAATCATCGGCCTGATGGACTACAAATTTCTCACGTTCAACAATCTCGGCACCGAACTTGTCGATGAATTCTTCTTGAGTAGGGGAGCGATGCAACCCGGTTGCAACTAAAATAGTGATTTCAGCGTTAGGGTTTCCTTTGCGGATTTCTTGCAGAAGGTAAGGTAGAGTTTGTTTGCTCGGTAGAGGGCGTGTATGATCACTAGTCACTACGACGATTTTTTGGGCACTATGTGCCAGCTTATGAAGAGCAGGGCTGGCGATAGGGTTTGCTAAGGCATCTTGAACCAAGCTGGTGCCTTCTTTTTCTGGTGTATAGCTTTCCTGGGTTAAAATCCCTGCGATTTGATTTTCCGGGATATTAGCTTTTAAGTAAGATATTCCATAGGGCAATCTGATTTCCATTATAGTCCCTCCATAAACCATTTTTGCATATTGAACTTTTCCTAAGATAAGAAAATCTCTTCGACAACCTATTATAAACATAAGCATTGGGGATCGACAATTGATTTTTCAAAAGAGTCGGATGATTATGGGGAAGGTTCTTGCCCTGGGCTTAAAGGATAGTGACAAATGCTACCAGATCCAGTACATTATTAATTAAGAAACAACTCAATATGGATTAGGAGTAGGGGACTTATGCGATTATAGTGAGGGGTGGTTTTTAATGTATAGACTATATTGTCGTAGCTATCAAAGGGTCTTAAAGTTTGCCACTGTTTTTCTTCCTTGGCGTAAGCCTGAGTTAGTAGAGGGTAAAAACAGCATCAATGACCTACCGAGGGTTATAAAAAATCTTGGGCTCAAGAGTGTTTTGATCGTCACCGATCAAGGAATTTCTGCTCTTGGGTTGATGAACGGCTTAGTCAAAGGTTTAGAGTATGAAGGAATCGATTTTACTATATACGATAAAACGGTGCCGAACCCAACCATTGATAACATTGAAGAAGCATTACAGCTTTATAAAGAAAATCATTGCGAAGGACTTGTGGCCTTCGGCGGTGGTTCCCCCATAGATTGTGCCAAAGGAGTAGGTGCCAGGATCGCTCGACCTCATAAGTCCATTCCCCAAATGAAAGGACTTCTCAAGGTGAGGAAAAAGATACCGCCCCTTTTTGCTATTCCCACTACAGCGGGAACGGGAAGCGAAACGACTATTGTAGCGGTAATTACGGACCAAAGAACGCATGAAAAGTATCCCATCAATGATATAGTACTTATTCCCCTGTATGCAGTCTTAGATCCTACTGTAACTGTTGGCTTACCTCCTCATATTACAGCAACTACGGGCGTAGATGCTTTGACACACGCTATAGAGGCTTATATCGGCAAGAGCAACACCCAAGAGACTTGGAAGATGAGCCGAAAAGCTGTAAAACTGATCTTTGCTAACCTATATGAGGCCTATACACATGGAGATAACCTGGTAGCTCGTGAAAATATGCAAAAGGCATCTTACTATGCCGGAGTTGCCTTCACCAGAGCTTATGTAGGGTATGTCCATGCTATTGCTCATACTTTGGGTGGCTTTTATGGAACTCCCCATGGCCTAGCCAATGCAGTAATCCTTCCTTATGTACTCGAATATTATGGAGAATCTGCACATCGGCCTTTGGCAGAACTAGCCGACTTAGTCGGTATCTGCGAACCATCAGACACTATGGAAAAGAAAGCCCATCGCTTTATCGAAGCGATTAGGAAGCTGAACCAAAGTATGAACATACCCGAAAAAATCACTGGAATTAAGGAGCGGGATATTCAAGTCATGGTGGAAAGGGCTCATCAGGAGGCCAATCCCCTTTACCCTGTTCCGAAGATTTTCTCTAAAGCAGACCTAAGGAATATTTATGACTTAATTCAAGAGAAAAATTAAGAGATTGCTTTTTAAGTTCTTTAGTTTTTAAGTGGGTTATTATAAGTCGGTTAAACTATTATCAGAAGTTAGGGCGGGGATGAAATGAGTGATATAAAAGCTAAAATCAAGAAGCAAAGGTTCTTTTTTGAAACGGGCGAAACCAAAAACTTAAGCTTTCGCCTGGATCAGCTCAAGACCCTGAAGAAAGCAATCCAAGAATATGAGCAAGAAATTATGGAGGCCATTAAAAAAGATCTCAATAAAGATCCTTTTGATACTTATGCTACCGAAATTGGTATTGTTCTTGAGGAGATTAATTACCTTATCAAGCATCTTCCCAAGTGGGTTGGTAAAAAAAGAGTAAAAACTTCGCTGGCCAACTTTTTAGCTTCAAGCTATATTTATGCTGAACCTTATGGAATAACCTTAATCATGTCACCGTGGAATTATCCTTTTCAATTAGCCATAGCACCTTTAGCGGGAGCTATTGCTGCTGGAAATTGTGCTATTGTAAAGCCCTCTGAGTATTCCTTTCATACCTCGGAAGTCATTGAAAAGATTATTAAGGAAAATTTCGATGAGTCGTTTATTACGGTTGTAAGAGGGGGGAGACAAGCCAATAAAAGCTTGCTCGAAGAAAAATTCGATTATATCTTCTTTACGGGTAGCGTTGCTGTGGGAAAAACCGTGATGGAAGCAGCCGCAAAGCATCTCACTCCAGTGACATTGGAGTTGGGTGGAAAAAGTCCCTGTATTGTAGATGAAACAGCTCATCTTGACTTAGCTGCTAAACGAATCGTCTGGGGTAAGTTCATCAACGCCGGACAAACCTGTGTGGCTCCGGATTACCTAATGGTTCATAGTGCTGTAAAGAATGAACTTATCAATAAGATGAAAAAGGTTGTGGCTGAATTTTACGGTTCAATTCCTTGCCAAAATGAAGATTTCCCGAAGATTATTAATGAAAAGCATTTTAACCGGCTTTTAGGGCTGATCCAAAACGAAGAAATCGTTTTTGGTGGGGAGATTAATGAGAAAACGTTACAGATCGCCCCTACCGTTGTAGACCATATCACTTGGGATAGCCCTCTTATGCAAGAAGAAATTTTTGGGCCCATTCTACCGGTGTTGGAATTTGAAAGCCTAAATGATGTTATTTCCGAAGTCAATAAGCATCCTAAACCTTTAGCCCTCTACTTATTTACAACGAACAGAGAGAGAGAAGAAAAAGTTCTCAGGGATATTCCTTTCGGCGGTGGATGTATTAATGATACTATAATGCACCTAGCTACGACTTACATGCCTTTCGGCGGGGTTGGGGAAAGCGGGATGGGAGGATACCATGGCAAAGCAAGTTTTGATACCTTTTCGCACCACAAAAGTATTCTTAAAAAGTCGAACCTAATTGATGTTCCTCTAAGATATCCAACCCACAAAAATCTTAACTTATTGAAAAAGTTTATGAAGTAAAAACAAATGGCCTGTCTTGGTATAGTAAAGTACTAAGTCAGGCCTTTATTATTAAACTCGCATAATGGTTTTTTTATGTTCCGATATAATTTTTTTTTCTGGGGATAATAGAACAAACATGTTTAAAAGGGGGTCAAAGGAATGCGTAAAGCACTATCTTGGATTTTCATCTTAAGCCTTTTTCTAGGGACTCTGGCTTTTCCCGCCCAAGCATACGGAGCGGTTTTAGAAACCGATGCTGTAAGTGCCATACTCATGGATGCAGAGTCCGGTCAAATTCTTTTTGAGAAAGAAATTCATAAAGAACTGCCACCGGCCAGTGTCACGAAATTGATGACGCTTTTGGTGGCTGCGGATGCTATTGAGTCCGGTCGCGTTAGTCTTACAGATAAGGTAACGGCCAGTGAGGGGGCCAGTGCCTTAGGAGGGTCTCAGATCTACCTGGAACCGGGTGAAACTTTCTCGCTGGAGGAAATGCTGATTGCCATTGCGGTAGGTTCCGCTAATGATGCCTGTTATGCAGTAGCGGAGCATATCAGTGGTACCCATGAAGCCTTCGTCGAAGAAATGAATAAAAAGGCCAAAGCACTGGGAGCCAGTCATACTAACTTCGTAAATGCCTATGGTTTACCGGCAGAAGGACATTATACCAGTGCCTATGATCTGGCGTTGATGGGGCGGGAAGCCCTAAAGTATCCTCTGGTCCGTAAGTTAACCGGTATGAAGGAGTATGACCTAAGAGACGGCAAGTTCAAACTCTGGAATACCAACAAATTATTGTGGTGGTATGAGGGAGCCGATGGCTTCAAAACCGGCTGGACCAATGAAGCCAGATACTGTTTAGCCTCGACGGTAGAGCGTGAGGGCTTGCGGCTAATCGCTGTGGTCATGGGTGTGCCCCAAGTACGAGGGCATTTTAGCGAATCCATGAAGCTTTATAACTATGGTTTTGCTAAGTATGCACATAAAGAATTCGCTCCTGCCGGACAAAAGCAAGGAGTTGTTCAGGTACGTAAAGGGGTGGAGCAAGAGGTTGCGGCAGTAACGGAAAAGGACTTGGGAGTAACCATTGAAAAGGGCAAAGATAAAAACATCCGGGCTGAGACTAAGCTCAATCCAGATGTGGAAGCACCCGTAAAAGTTGGCCAGAAGGTCGGGGAGGTTCTCCTCTATCGGGATAACGAACTCCTGACCTCGGTTAACTTGGTGGCAGAAAAGGATATTGCCAAAGCGGGGTTAGGAAAGCAGATTATGCGAACCATTGAGGGTGTATTCGGTTTCTAATTCTAATCGTCGGACTCTGAATCGGAATCGCGGAGGAATTGGCGAATGCGATGGAGGGCAGCCCGCTCAATTCGTGAGATTTGCACTTGGGAAAGGTTAAGTAGGGCGGCGATTTCACTCTGGGTCTTGTCCTCATAGAAGCGCATCAGCAGAACCCGCTTTTCTCGTTCGGGAAGCTTGTCGAGGACTTCTTTCAAGGCGATTTTTTCAAACCAGCCGGCGTCCAGCTCTTTTTCCACAGGTAGTTGATCTAAAATATAGATCGGATCGGAGTCGTCTTGATAGAGAGTATCATGAATAGAAGCAGGGCTTTGAACAGCTTCTAAAGCGGATACAATTTCTTCACGATCGACTCCGATATTTTCTGCGATTTCACCGATGGTTGGTTCCCGGCCTAGGCTATAGGATAAGCTTTCTCGCGCTTTATTGACTTTATAGACCAACTCTTTATAGGAGCGGGGGACTTTAACGGGATGGTCATCCCGCAAAAAGCGGCGTATTTCACCGATAATCATGGGCACAGCATAAGTTGAAAATTTAACTCCATAGGTAAAATCAAATTTGTCAATCGCTTTAATAAGACCGATAGTACCGATCTGAAAGAGATCTTCCAGCTCATAGCCGCGATGAGCAAAGCGCTGAACGAGATTAAAGATCAATTTAAGGTTGCAATTAATCAGACGTTCTCTTGCTTCAGTATCGCCCTCTTGAGCCCGCCGGAGTAAATCCATCATCTCTTCATCTGAAAGAAGGGGAAAGCGGGGAAGGTTCATTTCCGTAAGTCTTTGAATCATTTTTCTACCCCCCCTAATGCGAGGGTTGAACTTTGTCAAGTTGTTTGATCATAGTGACAGTAGTACCCTGATTTACTGCTGACTCAACTTGAAGATCATCCATGAAAGATTGCATAAAGACAAAGCCTAAGCCCATTCGCTCCGGATCCGTACTAAAAGCCGGCTGCATGGCCTGTTTGATATCGGTGATACCACAGCCTACATCCCTAACAACGATTTTTAACCTTTTGGCGTCGTGCTCAATCCCTAGATAGACCTCTTTGTCGGGGATATTGGCATAGCCGTGAATAATCGCATTGGAGACGGCTTCGCTGACAGTGACTTTTAGTTCTTCAATGTCGTTGATGGAGAGATCCAGCTGAGCACCTACAGAAGCAATCAACATCCGAGCGATCCCTACATTTTCGGCAATACTGGAGAATGTAAGCTCCAGGTGGTTTTTTTTCATAGTATATTTCCCTTCCTTCCATTTTCCTCACTCATTATATTTTCGAACTGAATAATACGGGGTAATCCAGACAAGTCCATGATCCGATAGATATGAGGTGGTACATGGGTTATTACGATTTTGCCACCCATCGGGAGAAGTTTTTTATAACGCCCAAGTATTACACCAAGTCCGGAACTATCAATGAAGCTTACCTTTTCCAGATTGAGAATGACCATTCTGATTCCACGACGATCGATATCGTTATCAATGGCTTGGCGTAGACCCTCAGAGGTATTCATGTCAAGTTCTCCCTCTAAATTAATAAGTAAAGTTTGACGCTCAATTTTTTTATCGATGTGCAATGGTGTTCCCCCCTAATACGTCTTAAAGAATCAATTCGACGACATCCATTATTTTCCTCCTGGCGAAAAAAATATTATGAAATAATTGGAAGCGAAGAGGAGGAGTTGTAGCATAAAATTTTCTTTACAGTCTCATACTATCCTTTAGCAATTGTTAACAATATTGGTTAAATAAATCGAATGGAGTGATTCTAATTGGCTAATCAAAATCTAAGGCCCCCTACCCTTAATATTACTCCAGAAGAGTATAAAAAGATGGCTAAGTCTACCACACCGAAACCGACCCTGATAAAAAACATCCTTAGGGCTTTCCTTGTCGGTGGAGTTATCTGTGCCTTTGGCCAAGTTATTATTAATTTATTTGTTCAAATGGGCTTGCCGAAAGATGACGCATCTACCGTCGCCACTGCCTTCCTGATATTGCTGGGGGCACTTTTGACCGGCTTGGGAGTCTATGACCAAATTGGCAAGTATGCAGGAGCCGGATCCATGGTTCCGGTAACCGGCTTTGCCAACTCCATTGTTTCTCCGGCCTTGGAGTTTAAGCGGGAAGGATATGTAATAGGGGTTGGTGCCAAACTATTTACAGTTGCGGGTCCGGTACTTGTCTACGGGATCGCCGCATCGATAGCAATAGGTATTATCACTTACTTCTTTAAATAGAAAATAGCTAATGCTTTAGTGAGAGTACATGAAATGGGGATGAAACCAATGAACCTTAAACGTATGGGGAATCAAACTGTAGTTTTTGCTAATCCAGCCATCATTCTTTCCTCATATTCAGTAGTGGGACCAATGGAAGGACAAGGTCCACTGGGGAAAACTTTTGATAAGGTGTGGGCGGATAACATTAATGGCAACTCCTCCTGGGAAGTTGCGGAAAGCAAAATGCTTGAGGAAGCTATGGAGGGAGCGATTCAGGCATCACAGGTTAAGAAAGATGATATCGATTACATGCTGGCCGGAGACCTTTTAAACCAGATTATTTCTGCTAACTTTGCTGCCCGGACCATGGGAATTCCTTTTATCGGGCTTTATGGGGCATGTTCTACTATGGCTCTAAGTATATCGGTTGGAAGCATGTTAATTGATGGGGGATTTGCCCGTCAAGTTCTGGTAGGGGTATCAAGCCACCATGATACAGCGGAACGCCAATATCGTTTGCCGACAGAGCAAGGCGGGCAAAGGGCCATGAGTGCCCAATGGACAGTTACCGGTGCCGGTAGTCTTGTCCTTGGTCAAAGTGGAACGGGGCCACGGATAACCGCGGCAACCATTGGTCGCATTGTCGATTTTGGGGAGACGGATACCAATAATATGGGATCGGCGATGGCTCCAGCCATTGCCGATACAATTCTTAATCACTTACAAGACCTAAATCGTCGACCGGAAGACTATGATCTGATCATCTCCGGAGATCTTGGCAGTGTGGGCTTAGATCTTGCTCAACAACTTCTGAAAAAGAATGGCTTGGAATTCAATAACTTTTCCGACTGTGGGGTACTAATCTATGACAAAAGCCAAGATACCCATGCGGGAGCTAGTGGTTGTGGTTGTTCGGCCGTTGTTTTTGCCGGAGATGTATTGAATAAAATAAAATCCGGCCAATATAAAAGAGTTTTGCTGGTTGGAAGTGGCGCTTTACATAGCCCGACTTCTTCCCTGCAAGGTGAATCCATTCCTGGAATAGGTCATGCGGTTGTGATTGAGGCATAAAGGGGGAAATAGCGATGTTTCAGCAGATTATTCCTGCATTTATAGTAGGTGGGCTAATATGCGTTGTTGGTCAACTATTGATGGATTTAACTAAACCGAGCTTCACCCCGGCCCATGTTCTGGTTACCTTCGTTACCGGTGGCGCTATATTAGGGGCGCTGGGCTGGTACGGGCCTCTGCTTAAATATGCGGGAGCCGGGGCTTCTGTTCCGTTATCCGGATTTGGTTATTTACTAGCCAAAGGTGCCATGGAAGCAGTCGGTGAGAGGGGTCTGATCGGAGCCTTTTCCGGCGGGGTCGAAGCCACTGCCGTAGGTATTGCAGCCGCCGTTTTCTTTGGTTACTTAGTTTCAATTACGTTTAACCCTAAGGGCTAGCTAAAAATACCTCCGCAAACAGTATATGGGAATTCAGCGTTTGGAGGCGTTAGTTTGGGTAATACAAGTGAAAAAAACATAAAGATCAGTAAAGATTACCAAAAGAATCTGGATTATTTAAATCAGCAACTTGGAGTTCCCGATAGTTATGACATAGTTGTGCGGGAAATGACCATCGGCGGTAAAAAAATAGCCATCTATTCCGTCAATGGTATGGTCAATTCGGAAGTAAGCAGTATCATCTTAGAAACCCTGGTAGACCTGGAAAGGGCAGACTTAGTAGTCAATGCCTTGCAAACTTTGGTCAAAGGAAGAATTGTCAATCTCCAAGTCTCCGAAGTTGATACGATGGATAAAGCTCTTTATTTCATTTTATCCGGACCGATGGCAATGTTTATCGAAGGGCAAGAAAAGGCCATTATTGTTGATGCTCGTAGTTATCCGGCACGCATGCCAGCGGAGCCCGATATTGAACGGGTAACCCGGGGGGCTAGGGATGGCTTTACGGAAACCTTGGTTTTTAATACAGCGCTAATTCGGCGCAGACTCCGCGACCCGAAATTACGCATGAAATTGGTTCAAGTAGGCGGACGCTCGAAAACCGATGTTTGTATCGCTTATATCGAAGATATTACCAATGATGATTTGGTCAAGGAAATAACCGAAGAAATTCAGAAAATCAAGATTGACGGCATTCCGATGGCGGAAAAGAGCGTGGAGGAATTTGTTTTAGGGAGTAAGATCTGGAATCCTTATCCACGGGTACGCTATACGGAAAGGCCGGATGTGGCGGCTGTACATCTTTTGGAAGGGCATGTGGTGGTGATTGTGGACACCTCTCCTTCCGTGATGATTGCCCCGGCCACTTTCTGGTCTCATACCCAGCATGCTGAAGAATATCGCCAGGAACCTATCGTAGGGGCCTATTTGCGTTGGGTTCGCTTTATAGGGATTTTTGCCGCCCTTTTCCTGCTTCCCCTCTGGTTGGCCTGTGCCTTAAATCCACATCTATTGCCGGATTGGCTGCAATTTATCGGCATTGAAAAACCTGGGAAGATTGGTTTGACTCCGCAAGTTTTTTTAGCGGAATTTGGTGTGGATCTGGTGCGGATGGCAGCTATTCATACCCCTGGTCCCTTGACCGTTGCCTTAGGCTTGATTGCAACCTTTATGATCGGGGACGTAGCTATTAAAGTAGGGTTATTCAGCCAGGAAATTATTGTTTATATCGCCATCGTAACGGTAGGAACCTTTGCCACTCCCAGCTATGAGCTTGCCCAAGCCAACCGCTTGGCACGCTTATTCTTGCTGGTTATGGTCGCGACTAATAATTTTATTGGCTTTGCCATCGGTGTTTTAATTCTATTCATACTGCTGTTGAGGACAAAATCCTTCGGAGTACCCTACCTTTGGCCCCTCTTGCCCTTAGATATTAAAGCTTTGGGAACGGTATTGGTACGCTCACCCCTGCCGATCAAGAATAGGCGGCCAAGTATCTTGAAGCCGAAGGATGAAATTCGTCAGCCCCAGGGTCATAAAGAATAAGGAGGACTAGATTCTGTGAGATTAGGGTTTCCGCGGGCTTTGATTTATTATGATTATTATCCCTTCTGGGCAGGTTTTTTCTATCGATTAGGTATCGAATTGGTTACATCCCCTTTAACCAATCGTCAAATTATGGAGATAGGCCTTAAGAAGGCAACCGATGAGACTTGCTTACCGGTTAAGGTCCTGGTCGGTCATCTTGTGGCCTTAAAAGATGAGGAGGTAGATGGGATTTTTCTACCCCGCCTTGTAAGTATGGAAGAGGGGACCTATCTTTGCCCCAAGATCTTAGGTCTTCCGGAGAGTGTCCTCTATGCTATTCCGGAGGCAACAAAAGTCTATACTTTGGATGTTAATTGGCGGGAAGGAAAAAGAAAAGTTCTCAATAGCCTTTTTGACTTCGGGCCGACAATCGGGTGCTCCAAAAGTCAGATTCGCGAAGGATTTGTAGAGGCACAGCGCTGGCAAAAGGCCTACCATCGAATGCGTAATGCCGGTTGGACTTTTGAAGAGAGTATAGAATGCTTTGAGACTTTGGCCGAACCAATGAAGCTTAAAGACCTAGGATTCAACAAAGAGCGCAGTATGAGGCAAAAGCCTTCCGACTTTGAAGATGGCTGGCTTAGCAATAAGGTTGATAGATCTGTTGAGGAAAAACGACCGAAGATTGCCTTAGTGGGACATAGCTACCTTACTTATGAAGCTTATGCCAGCTTAAACTTATTGCAACGGCTACGGGAAAAAGCGGAAGTTCTGGTAGTGGAAAATGTAGAATCCCAGCCTATTGAAGAAAAGCAAAAGGACTTGGAGAAGAAAATCTTTTGGAGCCATGCTAAAAAAATCTATGGGGCAGGATCCTTCTATGTGGAAGATCCGCAGGTAGATGGTTTGATTTATCTATCTTGTTTTGGTTGTGGGACGGATTCCATGACTAACGATATGCTATCCCGCCGTGCCCGGAAGGTTCAAAAACCGTATCTGGTCCTTACCCTGGATGAACACAGTGGAGAAGCAGGCTTGGTTACCCGGATCGAAGCCTTTCTCGATATGCTCGAAAGGAGGCAGAAGCATGAAAGTAACCTTCCCTCATATGGGGAATGCTTGGATCGTTATTCAAGCCTTACTTGAGAATTTAGAGGTGGAATATGTGGTACCACCGTTAAATAGCAAGGAAACCTTAAATATCGGTACTCAGCTCTCACCTGAATCAGCCTGTCTCCCCCTTAAACTTAACCTTGGCAATTATGTGCAAGCTGCGGCTATGGGCGCAGATACCGTTCTAATTACAGGGGGAATTGGGCCCTGCCGCTTTGGTTATTATGGTGAACTGGAAAAGCAGATCCTTCAAGAAGCAGGGTATTCACTTGAGGTCATTACCTTAGAACCACCTGATGGCAGCATCCTTGGCTTGCTTGAGCGAATACGCAGACTGGCCGGGAAAAAGAACACCTGGAGTAGAATCGTCAAAGCTCTGCTTTTTGCTTATCGAAAAAGTGTGGCACTGGATCAAATTGAGGATATGCTCCATAGGTTCCGGCCACTTGTTAAGGATCCCGCTTTAGCTGATAAGCTTTATGAAGAAGCAAAAAGCCGCTTGGTTAAGGCCATGACCGATAAGGGAATGAAAGAAGCTTTGGTTTGGCTAAAAGAACAAATTGAGGAAAGGCTGGCCCGGCAAGGGCTGGATCCGGACGAGAAGCTTTTAAAAGTTGCTATAGTCGGTGAAATTTACACAATCCTTGAGCCTTATGTATCTATGGATGTGGAAAAAGAACTAGGTAATCTGGGTGCTTTGGTGGATCGATCCATTTATTTGTCCGGATGGGTTGGGCAGCATGTTTTTCGGGGTTTGGCCCAGGGCTATCGGCCCATCAAGCCCTATTATGAAAGTGCTAAACCTTATTTAAACCATTTTGTCGGGGGACATGCTCAAGAGACGGTCGGTGCCACAGTGAAATACGCCCGGGAGGGTTACGATGGGGTAGTCCAGCTTTTACCCTTAGGATGTATGCCGGAAATCGTGGCTTCTAGTATCTTGCCGAAAATTCAAGAGGATTATAGAATCCCCATTATGACCTTGACAGTGGATGAACATACTGGTAGGGTAGGGGTTCAGACCCGCATCGAGGCCTTTGTAGATCTCCTTGAGCGGTCAAGCCAAAAGACTAGAGCAAATGAGGGAGTGTTGGAGCTTGCCGGTAAGTAAATATTTCTTAGGTGTTGATGTAGGTTCAGTAAGTACAAATTT
>NZ_CEVWNY010000037.1:0-25057 GCF_982384815.1 Desulfitobacterium sp.
GACCGAAGATAAAGATCTAATGAGCTGGTTGCAGTCCCTTTGTAACTAAATTTATTATGTAAAGTCATAGAAAGTAAAATAGCTCAATTATTGCTAGAATGCCTATGACTTTACATAACGAAATACTTTGCATAATTGCCGGACCCAGTTGCTCCTAAAATAATAACATTGTGCTTTTCTGTGATATATTCACAGGATGCAAGCCTTTCGATAAGTAACTTATTTAATTTTCTACCCGAATGGTAATTGATATCGGCAATACAACGCATCTTCTCTACGGAAATATGATAATTGAACTGCACAGTGAGTTTTTTCCATTGTGCAAGTTCATAAGGGGCAGACGGTAATGGTGCGAGAAATGGCTTCTCATCTTTGAGATAAACACTATAACGGCTGCCCTCCTTCTTTTGAAAAGGGCGACGGTTAAAAGCATCAAGGCGACGTTTTATTTCCCGGTTTAATTCTTCTAACGAAAAGAACTTCTCGTTCCGAAGAGCTGCTGTAATCCAAGTGGATATGTTACCGACAGTTCCTTCAACACCGGGCTTATCCTTGGGTGCCTTAACCCGAGCAGGGATCACCGCGGTGTCGTAGTGTTCAGCCATTTCATGATAGGTTTTATTGATTTTGGGCGTGAACCAGTCGCAATGCTCAACACCAGTCTTTAAGTTGTCGGGGATAAGCATACGGGTTACTCCGCCGAAGAACTGGTACATGTGAACATGGGCAGCAATCCAGCTTTCCAAATCCCTAGCAAAGAAGGCTTCAACATAAGCGTACAGGCTGTAATTCAAGACTCCGACAAAGATATAAGCCGGAATTTTTTCTCCTGTGTCACAATCTACAACGTAAGCCGGGTCACCGGCCCAGTCTACTTCAATCTGTTCACCCGGCTTGCGTGGAATATGCATGGTTGCCTGTTTCTTTTCCGCATGCTTCTGGTAATGGAAACAATACTGTGAATACATAAGTGGCAGTTCATTAGATTGCCTACATTCCTCACAATACTCATTCCAGAGCAGTTTAAGGGTTACCCCATTGCGCATCATTTCCTTATCGATATACTCGAAATTAGGATATTTACGCTGGGTTTGCGGAACTGATTTGTTAGGGAAGAAAAGATTCCCTAGTTCAGCATCCGTCATTTCGGCCTTTAAAGGCCAGGCAATGTTCAGTTCTTTTGCACGATTCAGGACATTACGAACCGTTTTTCGTGCACAGCCACAACTTTGGGCGATGCCGGTTTGATTAATCCCGAGACTTTGAAGTCTCAGGATTTCTCGATACTGGGTCATAGAAATGACCTCCCTCATAATGAATTTACATCAGAATCTGATGCACAATTTCATTATAAGGCGATTGGAACCGGCCCGGATTAGGTGAAACTTTACTCCGGAATGATTGGAACGAGAGTCCGGACAGGGTGGTAATTTGCACCCGGATTATTCACCCACACTAACCTTAGATAGCTGAGTTTCGTTCGCCATATGTATGTCATAGTATAGTTTACCGCTGGATCGTAGATCTGTATGGTGCCATAAGATCCGCCACGAACTCCACCGACAGTTCCGGCATGCGCTAATTTAATATCACTGGTTTGATTAACAACATTACACACGTCTACCCCTTCATGAATGCCAGGACCTGCTTCGCCCCATAGAAAATATGAGAAACTAATATTTTGTCCTGATGCAGTTGAGGAATTATTGTATGTTACATTAAAGACATGTTCCGCAAACCTTTTTGCTGTTTCACAGTAGATGTTAATTGCGGCAGTAGTAATCGGAACAGTGGAGTCAAAGTCGCATTGATCATCCGATTCACCGAAATATGGTATTGTCCCGTAGTAGGAAGAATAGAGATATATGTCTGTATCAATTTCATTAACATATGCTCTTTAAGAACTGCAACCAAGCCTTTCCTTACCCATCAAAGCGTCATAGAAGTAAGTATATTTAAAATACATATCGTAACCCACGTCCACCATAACTTTGTTGCTTGTATTCCCATAGATAGGAGTTTTGCCTGTAGTAGTCGTCCATGCGTTAAGGCATGTGTCACCCCAGCTATAAAGCTTTGAAGCGATTCCAATGGGACCAGATGCCATTCCACCAGCATTAACAGCTAAATCTTTTATCGCTGTCAATACTGCCTGAGTAGTTTCACCAGCTTGAGCTACCGTTTGCCATGTAGTCCATATATTAGTGAAATATGTGTCGAATTATGAGGGGGTCAGACCCCCGGGGAGGCTCCGGAGGAAGCTCCTCGAGCAAAGAAAAACGGTAGATTTCCTCCAAATAATCTTCCAGGACATCACCTTTTTATTACTATATTGAGTATTTCGTTGACCGAGCGCGGTCATCTCGGAAAGACAGAGCAGTCATCTCGGTATTTGAGAGCACTCGTCTCGGAATAGAGCGCAGTGACACTCTGGGGTTAAACTTGACATGGCCCCCACGGTATGTGCTTCAATGGGTCGAGGGGTGAGGCTCAAAGGAAGATTGTCTCTGGGGCAAGCCCCCCACCCCTTAGCTCAAGGGTAGCACCTCCCGTCCCCATATCAAGTTTTAATATTGGGTCAAAGGGACGAATAGATCCCTTTTTCAAGATGATCAGTTTATCGTGACGGATGCTGAATTTAACCGTGATAGGTGGTCTAATTCACCGCGATGCCTGCTCCGGCGAACCGAAATATTCACTATATGTCCTAGATGTTTGAAATTATAACCATTTTTAGTCCGTTTGAAATAGTAAAAAACACCACAACTGAGTTGATACACCAGCATTTGGCATCAGAATCAGCTATGGTGGCTTTCAGAAAAGTCAGGTCTTTCCCCTGATAGTCTGAATATATTACAAAGAGCCTAACTCAGAATTTACGTGTCGTTCGGGTTTGGTAACTTAGAGTTTTAATTATCTTAAATATTGTGCAATGTCTACATAACCTCCATTTACTAGTGCAGCGGCTCCATCTACGAAGTAATTAATATTCTCAAATATATGTCCCCCACCCTCATACTCCTTAACTACTTGAAATTTAAAGGTAATAGGATTTCCCACCTTGTACTTTTCAGTCAAGTCTCCTGCAAAAGGCCATTGGATGATGTCATCATCACACTTAAAAAATAACTTTGTTGAGTTAGTTTTTGAATCATAGCTAATTTGATCCAACGGAGCCGTAACATAGACTAGATCGCCTACATTAAAATCCTTAGTGTTATTTACATATTCATGAACTCCTTCATCAAAAAATTGACCTCGTAATTGAGATAAGGACAACTCCCTATTTAATACGGATCTGGTTAATGTCTTATGGGTAAGCGAAGGTACAAAATATGTTTTTTTTGTAGAGGAATCCGTGACATACTCTTTAACGTTACCGGCCTGGTCCGAAGCATAGCTTGCCCCACAGGCGACATCCCAATCAGTGAGTGCAGAATAACAATTCCATTTTTTCTTATCATTTTCTACAAAACGTATTTTGTAAATACCGTAAGGAGCAGCTGAGTTGTAGAACGAATGCTGATTATGCGTTACACTTCTATTAATAACGTCAGTTCCATTCGGATTAGTTACGATTACCGAAATAGTTTCAAACCAATTTAAAGGATCAATCGTTGCAAAAACATCCAAATTTAGATTTGACTTTCCTAAATTAGCATCGAGAATGGTACTCGCACCAAAAGTAGACGAATTAAAATCAATAGTTCCCGTAGAAGATCTTACCCATCCACATTGTTCTTCGATATTAGGACTAACATTATAAAATTGATTACTACCCGCTACGGCTACTTTCCATAACCCTTTTGCAAAAAGTGAAAGCCAATTTGTCGTAGCATAAACAGCAAAAGTTGGAACTATAGTCGCTATTAATGTTAGTGCAAGTATCTTTTTTAGCTTTTTAACCATATTTTTCTCCTCCTAACATAATCAGATATAGATAAGCCTTTCTACTTTTTTAAAAATCTTAGTATCCTTGATTTAAGAATTGCAGTGCTTGGAATGATAATAATAATGGCACCAAATATGGCGAGCATATCCATCACAGTATCCTGTGGAGAAACTAAATTAAATACACTCCAATACACTTTCCAAATGAAAAAGAAACTAAAAATCGTACTAAAAACATTTATTTTTTGTTCGTTTACTTGTATGAATATTTTTTCAACTTCTTCCTTTTTGTTTTTATTCATAAATACCTTCTATTCTTTATTATAAATGTTTATTAATAAGGGACTTCTACATATGGACGTATATGGATCTCTTGCGCCTCTGTTTTTGACAAAATATGTGTATAGTTTACCAATTTCCTTATTACACATCTCGCTAACCTTAGGTGTAAGCCAAGATTAATAAGAAAGATCGAGACCCTCAGTCCGAGGATATGCTCGCTATCGTTCCCTATAGAAAACTTTATACAATCATATATCTTCCCCCTTTAGGAAATATCCCCTTCACTTAATAGAGTGAACTACTACCCCAAAAGGTTACATTTATGTTATAATTTTCATGAAATAATTTTTCTAGGGAGATTATAGGGGTTCGTCAGGAGAGGGTGAATATATTGGATAATAATGCGCGTACAATGTTTGAAATATTATTTAAAAACCATTATAAGCAAATTTATAAAGCCGTCTATTACTATACAAAAAATGAATATATCTCAGAAGAAGCAGTTCAACAAGCTTTTATGATTGCTTTCAATAAAATAGACACTCTTGCCGATAAAGAAAAATTTTCTTCTTGGGTAACGGTCATTGCTATAAACGAAGCGAACAGTTTCTATAGAAAACAATCAAATATAGTGCCGTTTGAAGAATTAACTATTACTGATACCTCTTCGGAGAAGGAGTTCTCAGATGTGGAGTTTAAAATTGACATAGATGATATTTTCAATAAGCTTAAACCCCAAGATGCGCAAATTCTCGTACTAAAGTATTATGCGGATTTATCATTAGAAGAGATATCTTCCATCATGCATATCAATGTGCCAAACGTAAAGGTAAAACTTCATAGAGCAAAGAACAGGTTTAGACAAAAATTCGATGATTCTTATGATTATCGGCAAGGGGGTAGCAATAATGGCTCTATCTGAATCTCAGCTAGATGAATACATAAAGAACGAAGTGGCTAGGGAATTAGATAAAATTAAGGTTCCTGATGTCGATGAACAATGGGCAAAATTTCAAAAACGACTCCAAACGGAAGAAATGAATAATAAAGTGAACTCGATGTCAACGTGGCATAGAAAAGCAACTTGGGCTGCCGTTGTTTTCGCAATAATTAGTACGCTTCTGCTTAAGCCCACGTATGCGCAAGCTTTTGGCGAGAAATTCATGGAACTTTTCAGCGTAATCACAGGAAAAACTACCCAAAGTCAAATTGAGAGTTATCAATATAGTACTAGTCCAGATAAACCTATTGTGCAAGATTTCAATACAAATTATGAAAAGGACGTTACTCTCGAAGAGGCACAAGCAATGATTTCCTTTACCTTATCCCTCCCGAATTATTTACCGGAAGGATCTAAAGAAGGGAAAATAACAGTTACTTCAATAGGCTCAAACCTCGAAAAGGTAACAATTCAATACGAATTTGAAGGAAATAGTATTGTCCTTGAACAGAGCAAATTAGGCACAACTGCCTCAAGAGGGTCATTATATGATACAGATGACATGTCAGTAGAACAAATATCTATATCAGGACGACCGGCTACATTGTTTATCCATAAGACAGGACTGAATGCCTTAAATTGGGAATCGAAAGGTTTACTCTATCAACTGACGGGGAAAATTCCAAGGGAAGAACTACTAAAAATTTCTGACTCTATATCCTGAATTACCTGGCGTCAGTAAAAGACGGCTTCTGGAATCTACCAATCGCCGTCTTTTGTCCGTTTCAGACTGTTTTTCAGTGAGGCCCCTCATTGTTATTGGACATATATCATATTTGTGTATGATTGCCCACGTTCATTGATCGCGCCATCAAGGGATGTATGCTCAGCAACCACGCGGTAATAAAAGCCACTGGATACCTTTAGCAATTTCCCGCCGGAGATATAGGCTGATTCATAGTCGTAAAAACTATATGAATCAAGATTATACCAGTTTCCCCCAGATAAATATTGCAAGTGCAGAGTAAGACCAATTTTATCTACAGGATAGATTGTTGTTGTAGATCCGGAAATATTAATCGTTCCATCGCCATTACTGTTAATTAGACAATTACCTCCTGCTATCGTTATGTAGGCTTGGGGAGAGATGATAGTGTTCTGTTGTTGCGGCGATGCCATGAGCGGATTTGCGCCCATGAGAAGTAGAGATACCACGAGAAGAATTACGAAGTACTTTTTCATAGTTGACCCCTTCTTTCTGTTATTGTGTTCATATATAAGATGATTTGAGAGGGGGCAAAGGTTACATATGATTTTAATTTTATAAAAAGTCAAAGGATACTATTACATTTACCTTCATCATAGGTGCTGCCGGTAAGGATCTTATGAATTACTATGGTCAGTCCAACACTTAGCAGTTCACTTTCTACGATTTTCTCTTTCAAAAACTCATAGCACAGCTTTTAATTATGCTGTTCGAATAGTGCACGGGTACTTCCGGTGTAATTAGTGACCTTGCCGTTTTAAAAGATTTCCCTTGTATCGTGGTATGTAACTTCCTCGTTTTCTATCTTTCCGGAATGGAACGCAAATAAGATGCGAAAACTGTCTAGATATTTGTCCAGATCGGCTGCGGAAGCGATTTGGTAAAACCTCCACCTTTCTCTACCATTTACCTCCTATTATATCATACTCGTAAAATTCAACAGCGCCTGAATCTTAAGGGGAGGGATCGAGTAAAAGTACATCTTCGAAAATATTCTAATTGCATGCACAACCTTAACAGAACCGGGCGTACAGTTCTCCCGCCGGTATTGTCACCCACCGTAGGTGAAAAAAGTTTTCGGAATCATTTTTTATTTAAATTTCTCATTTCTTCAATGATTGTAAAAGCAGAAAACAAGATACTGAAAATAGTTCCAATTAAAAGACTTATTATAATCAAATACATTTCTTCATTCACTGAGAGGGTTTTCTTAAATAAAGTAATTAATAAATTCAAGATTCCATATAGTGAAAATAATATAATTAGAATAGTATAAAAAAATGTTCGAAGTAATTTTATAAAAAAGTTTCTGTATTCTTTTTGTATATCATTCAATTCATTCCCTCTTTTCTTTGATTGCTTTACGTATTAAACCTGAATTATTCACGGTTCTTCCAACAAATTAGTTCAACCATTGGAATCTAAGGCTTTAAAGCCAAAACTTTTTTCACCAAATAAATGAAAAAAGAATCCGTTTCTGTTAGAGTTAATTTTGCAGAAAAACAACCAACAGAAAGGATTCTTTTATGGCTACTTTATCGCAATTCACTCTTAATTTCAACCACAAAATCAAATTGTCTAACGATGGCGGTGCCCTTTCTTCGGATACTGGTGAGCTTCTTTTTAGAGAATTCGATGAGAAAATTGGGTTTTCAAAGACAGTAACAAAACATCTAAAACTAAATGATTCTAGGGCATATTACATCCACTCTAACGAGAACTTATTGCGTCAAAAAATTTATCAGATCATTGCAGGCTATTCCGAAGATGATGCCGCCGACCAATTAACTAAAGACCCTGTATTTACACAAGTCATAGGGACCCCGGCACTTGCTTCGTAGCCTAGTTTATCTCGCTTTTACTCGCGTTTTGATGAAGAATCTATTGAGCTTTTAAACCAAGCGAATCAAGAGTTGCTTGATAAAGTTCATTCGTTTCGAAAATCCGAAACCCTATTCATTGATCTGGATTCAACTCATTCCGATACCTATGGTGATCAGGAATCTTCATCTTACAATGCTCACTATGGAACTATGGGGTTTCATCCTTTGGTTGCCTTTGATGGTGCCACAGGTGACTTTCTCAAAGCGAAGCTCCGTCCTGGAAATGTATATACGTCTAACGGTGTCGTGGAATTCATTCAGCCGTTGATTGAACATTACAATGAGAAGTTTCCACAAACGAGTTTATTTCTCCGTGGGGACAGTGGATTTGCCGTTCCAGCCCTGTATGAATTGTGCGAGAAAGAATCGGTCTATTACATTATCCGGTTAAAATCCAATGCTCAATTACAACGTCTGGCGGAAGAATATCGCTCTTTTTCTAACCCTTGTGATATTTCAAAAGCAGAATATTATCTCGAAGAAAGCATTTACCAAGCAAAATCATGGTCAAAACCGAGAAAGGTGATTACCCAATCCGTAAGGCCTGCGGGTGAACTGTTTTTTCATCACTCCTTTTTTGTAACTAATTTTGAAATCGCTTCCCCCCAAGATATCGTCCATGCCTATCAAAAAAGAGGGACGATGGAGAACTACATCAAGGAAGCCAAAAATGGCTTTTACATGGACAAAATGAATAGCCATAGCTATCTCGTTAACGAAGTAAAGATGATGCTGAGTTTGCTCGCTTACAATTTGACCAACTGGTTAAGAACTCTTTGTTTTCCGCAAGGGCAAAAAACGATGCAAATCGATACCATTCGGACGCGGCTTATTAAAATAGCCAGTAAACTGGTGAAGTCGGGTAGATCTCTGTATTTTAAGTTATCTTCCAGTTTCGTATATCAAAACTTTTTTTGGAACGTAATGAGCCAACTGCAAAAACTTCAGATTTAATGAGCATTGCCTAAGTTTTACTAACGAAAAAAATCCAATGCTAGAAAAAAGGGAGAAGTCTACCTATTGGTGTGGGAAAATCAGGAAAAGGACTAGGCGGGTGAATTTTTGGACGGTCAAAAGGTCGCTTCCATCTATTCTAGGTTAGAAACTCCTTCGCTTTCGTCCTTATCAAGGGACTATGAATAATTCAGGTTAAATTATATTATAACAAAAAGGAACCGATAAGGAATTACAATGAGGAACTACTTGAAGATTCAAGTAGTTCCTCGTAGTACCAATAAGGTCTAAATATGGTAATCTAAATAAATATAATCAGGAGTCTCATCAGTTGTCCATCCAAAGCCAAAACTTCCATTTCCATACCAATCAATTGATGGAGTAAGTGAAACGGTTTGGTGTCCGTAAGCAAAGTTAACTCCAACTATACTTTGATAACCTTGAACGTAAGCCTCTGTTACAGCATATCCAGTTTTTGCCCAATTAAATGGATTACCGCCCACATATGCAAGGGGGAATACACAAGAGGCACCTTCACCGGATCTAAGTTCCCAACCGTGACGGCCAGACTGTCCGCCTGTATAATAAGGAACAACGTGATTCTACGAGTCATTACTACCGGTTTGAACAAATCCACCTGACCAACCTATTGCTACTACATCGTAAAATTCGAATATTGGCATACTAGACCAGTTCCACGATAATTGTGTTCTTAGTTGTGTTCTATTGGTACTAGAGTTGTAAGAAAAAGAAATTACCGACGGAGTAATGCTAACTGTAGCAGCTAAAGCAGCCATTTCCACTTCTGAGCCCTTAAAGTTCTTAAGTATATTGATTTGTTCATCGGTATATCCTAGTTGTTTTAGCGATTCTTTACCAAGTTTGCTTCTTTCCACTAATTCTTGTTTGTACTTATCAACTGACGGAAGATTGATAATTTCATTATCGGTTAATCCCATTAACCTCAGTTCGCTTTTATTTTTATCCTGAAGCTCTTTTAAATATTCGTATTCATTGAGTGTAATTTTTTTTGCACTTAAATCTGGTTGGGCGGAAACTGATGGTGTTCCAGATAGGGAAAAGACTAATATACCAGCTAATAAAATGGAAAAAAACTTTTTCATTCATATCCCCTCCTGTTAAAATTACTTAAAAAACGCGGCGTACCACTTTTTTGGAACTGAAACTAGTTTTTTCTCGCATTACGCTTTTGACTTAATCAACTAGTCTCAATTCCTTAAGAATAATTTATATCATATCTCTTCCCCCCTTCTGGAGATATTCCCTTCACTAAATAGAGTGAATTACTACCCCAAAAGGTTACATATATTTTAAAAAAGTTTAAAAAAATTAACGGATACTCCCTTCAAAGAGGAGTATCCGTTTTATTAAGTTTATATAACTTTTCAAAAACACCTAAGCAGTCTGACTATCCTTATCCTGGCCTTCCAATTGAACAGAAAGAACTTTTGACACTCCGGATTCCTCTATTGATATCCCATAGAGGACATCTGCCGCTTCCATAGTCCCTTTACGGTGGGAAATGACTAGAAACTGAGTAGAATCGGATAAGCGGTGGATATATTGGGCAAACCGACTGACATTAGCATCATCTAGGGAAGCTTCGATTTCGTCAAGGACACAGAAAGGACTAGGCTTTACCTTCAGCAAGGCGAAAAGCAAGCCAATGGCCGTTAGGGCACGTTCCCCCCGGAGAGGATGGAAAGAAGTTGGGCTTTTTTCCCGGCGGTTGGGCGATAATCTCTACCCCGGTTTCCAAAAGATTCGCGGGATCTACTAACCGCAGTTCGGCAAAGCCGCCATTGAATAGTTCCTTGAAGACCAATTTAAAGGCCTCATTAACAGCCTCGAATCCTTCGGCAAAACGCTCTTGCAGTTTAATTAAAACTCTCGTAAAGCTAGTGTTCTTCAGGGTGAAGAACACTGGCATTTTGGAGAAAAAGATGAAGAAGTTAATAAAAAGGATAATCTCTATTTTTGTTATCATCTTGCTAATAAGTACAGTGATAACTTCCCCCATTCTTTTTCAGGAAGGGCCAACCCTCTTCCAATTGTGTATGGTATGGGGAAGCTTCATTTTACTGACCAGAAATCTGTTAAAATTGGACATCAGAGATATATGACTAAAACTCCAACCTTAGAGGATGGTAAAAATATCAAAACGGAAGTTATCGTGACGGAAGAGACATACAATCCTTATTACGTGATTGATGGAAAACGCTATAAAGCACACTGGAATACTATTATGGAGGATTACTATGTTTGGTATTTAACTGAATTCTAACCAATAATCAGAGTATAAAGCAACAACTAAGAGGGGCTATTTCTCAACGAGAAAACTAGTTGAGAAATAGCCCGTTCCACATGTTTAAATGACCCCATCGTCACCCATCACCACCCTAATCACCTTGACTTATACAATCATATATCTTCACCTCTTTTTGGAGATATCCCTTTTACCTAATAGAGCGAATTAATGCTCCAAAAGGTTAAACATAATTTGGAAAAAAGTTAAAGGATACCCCTAATTAAAAAAGGAGTATCCTTCGCTTATTTAGAATATGTAACTTTAAAAAGCCTCACGCTGTCTGACTATCATTATCCTTGCCTTCCAATTGGACGGACAGTACTTTCGACACTCCCGATTCCTCCATGGATTTTCCTTAGAGAACATTTGCATCTTCCATGGTTCCTTTACGTTGAGAGATAACTAATGTCACCCAATTCATTTCTCCTGCTAATGGTAATTTACCTTCTTAAGAACGAGACTTCTTTCAGCGGGGGATTCGACCCCCACTGAAGGTTAGTCGAGTCCATACTGGACTTAACCGCCCTTGGGCACCCGCCACCTATAGAGGCAGGGGTCTTAGGGCGGGTTAGTTCAGTGATAAAGTTACAAGAAGGGCGGGACCGGAATGAATGATGCAATCATCGAGCGCACACCACTGGTTATTGCAGCGGAAATTAATATGATTAACTACCAGACCGGAAAGATTCTGCTGACTAACGCTATCGAAATCGGTCGGCGGCTAAATGAAGCTAAGGTTATGCTCCCCTATGGGGAATGACAACCCAAATTGTATCGATGCATAATTTGACCTATACCCAAATACAAGGATATTACGATTTTAAGTACACCATTATAGGCAATATGGGCAGTATATCCCGCAGTTGACGGATACTTTAATGCGTGTTTACATATAACTAATAAAAGGAGTTGCCGCTTCTGGCATAGCGGCTAGTCCTAAATCAGGTAGACCGCCTTATGCAGGCGGTCTTGTTATTTTCTGTGCAATAAGCACAAAGAAACAACTCCTAGATAATTGCACCATATTTCCTACACATCCGCGTGATATTTTCCGGAGTAAATCAACGCCCCTAAAAGTACATATATTCGAAAAATAAAAAAGTCAAAGGATACTCCAATTTAAAAAGGAGTATCCTTTGTTTTTTCGTCTATACATCAGGCCTATTTAAACCCATCCAGGCTTAGCCCATCACCTCAAGCAGTCCAGGTATCCTTATCCTGCCCTTCCAGCTGAACGGACAGCAGCTTAGATACCCCCGACTCCTCCATGGATATCCCATAGAGAACATCTGCCGCTTCCATGGTTCCTTTACGGTGGGAGATGACCAGGAACTGAGTGGAGTCCGCCAAGCGGTGGATGTATTGGGCAAAGCGGCTGACATTGGCATCATCCAGAGAAGCCTCGATTTCATCAAGGATACAGAAGGGGCTGGGCTTCACCTTCAGCAGGGCGAAGAGCAGGCCGATGGCTGTCAGAGCCCGTTCTCCTCCGGAGAGGAGGGACAATAGCTGAGGTTTTTTCCCCGGTGGCTGGGCAATGATTTCTACCCCAGTTTCCAGGAGATTCGTGGGGTCAACTAAGCGCAGTTCGGCAAAGCCCCCGTTGAACAGTTCCTTGAACACCACTTTAAAGGCCTCATTAACAGCCTCAAAACCTTCAACAAAGCGTTCAGACATGGTTTTATCCAATTCGGCAATTAAATTGCGAAGGGACTCATTAGCCTCCTCCAGATCCTGTCCTTGTATAGATAAAAAGTCAAATCGCTCTTGCAGTTTAGGATATTCCTCAATCGCTGCTTGATTCACCGGTCCCAGCAACTCGATCTGCAGCTTCACTTCTTGGATCCGTCCCGACAACTCTGTGCGGGTCCTTTCTGTCTGATAGGCTTGTGCTTCATCCCAGGTTATGGCGAATTCCTCTTGCAAACGCTTATAGCCGCTTTCCCACTCTGCATCCCAACGGGCAATCTTCACCTCTAAATTATGGAGCTTTTGTTCAAAGCTTTGCTGCTCATGTCTTTTTTGTTGGGCAAAGTGCTCTAACTCCACAAGCTCCTTTGAGGAAGCCTCTCGTTCTTTCCGCATGCGGACCATAGTTTCTTGGGCTTGGAGTTGCCGCTCACTCATTGCAACGCGCCGGTTCTCCCATTCTTTTTGCTCCTGAATTAAACGTTCTTTACCGTCTTTCAGGTCTTGCCATTCCCGGCGTTTCTGCTCTAAAAGCAGCTTATTTTCCTGCCAGAGGGTTTGTTCTTGTTCCAAGCGCTCTTCGGCTTGTTTAATTTCTTGCTCCCACTTGGCCCCTTGTACCTTAGCCTTAGTCAAATGTTCTTGAAGTCCCTCTATTTCACGACTTGCCCGCTGGTTCTTTTCCTCTTGAAGGGTTATCGCCCCTTGAGCCTCTTGGATCTGTTGCGAAAGAATACTTTGTTTCTTTTCAAGGAGGGCCTGACGCTGGAGAAGCTCTTCTTTTTCTTGATCAATCCCCTTCATCCGTTTAGTCAAGGTGCTGATCTCGACCTCAACCCTTTGGATCTGTTCATGCAGGTTGGTTTCTTGGGTTCTTACGACAGCCAAAGTCGATTTAAGCTCTTGACCTTCAATCGAAAGGGTTTTAAGCTTTTCCTCATATTTCTGGATCTGAGCAGTAAGCTCCTTAACCTTCTCTGCCAGTTCTCGATGATGAATACGAGTTGCTTCACATTCAGCATGGAGCTGTTGTATTTCTCGGGATCTTCCCAAGATATTGGAGCCTTTTCTTTGGAAGCTCCCCCCGGTTAGGGAGCCGCCGGGATGGACCTGGTCTCCTTCTAAGGTGACGATTCGAGCGCGATAGCCGGAAGCCCGCGCTACCCGGGTGGCTGCCTCCATATCGGTAACGATAAGGGTTCTGCCTAATTGAGACTCGAAAGCCTTCCGATATTTTTCCTCAAAACTAATCAGACCAACGGCCAAGCCGATAAATCCCGGATCATTGGCAGCCTCTTTCGCAACATTCGCCTTACCTCCTTGAATCACATCAAGGGGCAAGAAGGTTCCCCGGCCCAGATTATGAGCCTTAAGATAGCGGACCGCTTCTTTCGCACCTTTTTCCGTTTCGGCGATAATATTTTGGATTCCGCCGCCTAAAGCCACTTCGATCGCTACTTCATACCGTTCTTCCACCTGTAGTAAATCTGCTAAGGTCCCGCAAAGCTCTTGACAGGCAGAGACCTTATTTTTCTTAGCCAGCATAAGCTCCCGAACACCCCGCTGGTAACCGTCCAGGGAGTCCTCAAGGTTCTTCAAGGCCTGGTAGCGAGCGGATTTTTTCTCCAGCTCAGTATTTAACAGCCGAAGTTCATTTTGCCGGCTTTGATTCTGCTGGCGTAGACGGATAAGTCCTTCGTGGACTTGCTCCGTCAGCTGCTGATTTTCCTTTTGTCTATTAAGAAGGGTGTCAGTCTCTCCCTTTACCCCTTCCAACTGTTGTTTATATGTAGCATTAGTTAATTCTTTATCCTCTTTTTCATTAATAAGCTCTTGAAGTGTGATATTTTTCGAATCATGTTGATGGGTGACCTGGCTTAATTCTGCTAATGATTCCGTAAGCTTTCTTTGGAGCTGAGCAAGATCATCCTTTAAGGCTTCCATTTCCACTAGCCCATTGCTTGCTTTCGCTTCAGCTAAGCGTTGTTCATCCACTTTTAAGGTCTGCTTTGCCTCTTCAATAGTTTTGAGAAGAAGGGATTTTCGCCCCTCTAATGCCCGTAGCTGTTCAGAACTATTGTGGGCCTTATTTTCGTTAATGGTCACTTCTGCGGCGACACGGGTAATTTGCTCACCGAGATAGCTCTCTCTCTCTTGGCGCAACCGCAATTCCTGGGTGATTTCATGCAAAGCTTGATCGATTTCATAGGCGAGTTCCTGTTGCTTTTGAATGCGCTCATCCAGTTGATTAAGATTGAACTTATTATTTAGTATTTCCGTTTCTTTTTGACTTAAAGAAGCCACCACTTCAGCGATAGCCGATTGCAGCTCCTTAGTCTCTTCTACCGAGGAGGTGAGTTTTGTGCGTACTTCCTTCAAATCCCTGGAAACGATCTCGATTTCAAGTGCTTTTTGTTCAGTAGTTAATTGAACTGCTTGCTTAGCAATAGCAGCTTGTTCCTCCAAAGGCCCCAGCTGGCCTTCTATTTCTGCTAAAATATCCCTGATCCGTTCCAAATTACGCTCAGTCTCATCCAAACGTTTAAGTGCTTCCCGTTTGCGCATCCGGTATTTCGTGATTCCGGAAGCTTCCTCGATCAGGGTACGGCGTTCTTCGGAACGCAAATTAAGTATCTCTTCAACGCGGCCTTGCCCGATGATCGAGAAACCTTCTTTTCCTGCACCCGTATCCATAAAAAGCTCGTGGATATCCTTTAGTCGGCAAGAAGAGCGATTAATAAAATACTGACCCTCCCCATCCCGGTATACCCTGCGCGTGATGGTAACTTCCTGGTAGTCCAGTGGGAATATGCCCGTTGAGTTGTCGAAAACCAAAGACACTTCCGCCATCCCCACGGGACGTCTCACACTGCTGCCGGAAAAGATTACATCTTCCATCTTGCTGCCACGGAGATTTTTGGCGCTTTGTTCCCCGAGTACCCAGCGGATGGCATCGGCTACATTGCTCTTGCCGCTCCCGTTGGGTCCGACAACAACACTCAAGCCATGCCCCAATTCCAGCTTGACCCTGTCTGCAAAGGACTTAAACCCTTGGATCGTAATGGATTTCAAGAAAACAGGGAGAGCTCCGGCCTTAGCCATTCTCCTCCCCTCCCAGCTCATTTAAGACTTGTTGGGCAGCCCGTTGTTCTGCTTCCTTTTTGGTACGCCCGATTCCTTTTCCTCTTAGATTACCTTGGAGGAATACCCCGGCAGTAAAACGCTTGTTATGATCCGGACCCTCTTCGGCCAGAATTCGATAAGTAACTTCCGTCTCTTCCCGTTGTGCTTTTTCCTGAAGCATAGTTTTATAATCTCCATAATTACCTTGTGCCACTTCCGCAATTTCATCCTTCAACAGGGTTAAAACCACTCGCCTCGCCTCTTGAAAGCCATATTGCAGATAAATTGCTCCGACTACTGCCTCCCAGGCATCGGCGAGAATTGAAGGCCTTTCCCTGCCGCCTGAGACTTGCTCTCCTTTACCTAAAAGCAATTCCTCACCAAGCTTGATTTTCATAGCCGTGCGGGCTAAAGTGCTCTCATTAACCACCGCAGCCCGCATCTTTGTTAATTCTCCCTCCGGACGCTCCGGATAACTTAGATAAAGATATTCAGCTACCACAAAATCGAGAATCGCATCTCCTAGGAACTCCAACCTCTGATTATTTTCCAAACCGGCTTTGGGGTTTTCAAACAAGTAGGAAGGATGGGTTAAAGCGGTAGTTAACAAACGATTGGGAGGGCTATCCAGCTCCAATCGTTTTGCGAGATCTGCTCCCGTGGGAATCCGCTTTAAAGTATCTCCATGATACTTATGTCGCTTATTCCCATGAAGACCATGCTTTGGTGCTTTTGCTGTACCCTGACGTTTCTTTTCCACCGCTCAAACTCCTTACTGAACCTAAAACTTTTTTAATACAATTGTAGCATTATGTCCTCCAAAACCAAAGGTATTTGATAAAGCAATTTTAACTTCTTTCTTTCTTGCTTCATTCGGAACATAATCTAAATCGCATTCCGGGTCAAGCTCGCCATAGTTGATGGTCGGTGGGATGACCCCGTGTTTAATAGTTAACGCACAAGCTATGGCCTCAATAGCTCCCGCGGCTCCGAGAAGATGTCCTGTCATAGATTTGGTAGAACTGATGGCAACCTTTTGAGCCGCCTCCCCAAAGAGGGTTTTGATGGCTGCCGTCTCCGCCACATCATTGGCATTGGTTCCGGTGCCATGGGCATTGATATAATCCACAGCCTCCGGCTGTATCTGGGCCCCGGATAAGGCCATTTTCATGGACTGAATCGCCCCCGCACCTCCCGGTGCCGGTGCAGTGATATGATGAGCGTCACAGGTGCTGCCATAGCCGACAAGCTCAGCATAGATTCTTGCCTCCCGTTTTTGGGCATGTTCAAGAGATTCCAGAACAATAATTCCGGCTCCTTCTCCCATAACAAATCCTGAACGTCTTGCATCAAAGGGACGACAAGCCTCTTTGGGGGTTTCATTCTCGGTAGACATAGCTTTCATAGCGCAAAAACCGGCAAAAGCCAGGGGGACAATGGGCGCTTCGGTTCCTCCGCAGACAACTACATCCGCGTAGCCGTTCTCAATCATCCGCATAGCTTCCCCAATAGCATTGGTGGCAGAAGCGCAGGCTGTTGCCACGCTTAAGCTGGAGCCTTGAAAGCCAAACTCAATAGAGATATGACCGGCAGCCATATTGGAGATCAGCATGGGGATAAAAAAGGGACTGATTCTTCCCGGCCCTTTGGTCATAAGCACTTCTTTCTGCTGCTCTAGGGTGGTAACTCCACCGACACCGGTCCCGACTATGACACTGGCTCGCTCTTTGTCAAGCCGGTTTAAATCAAGCTCAGAATCCTTAATTGCCATTTTAGCCGCCGCCATAGCTAATTGGGTAAACCGGTCCATGTGACGGCTCTCTTTACGATCCAACCAATCCGTAGGTTCAAAATCTTTAATTTCTCCTGCCACTTTCGTAGGCATTTCACTAACATCGAAGCGGGTGACAAAATCAATTCCTGATTGTCCATTAATTAGACTTTCCCAGAATTTTCCCAAATTATTCCCTACTGGAGACACAACTCCCATTCCAGTGATTACCGCACGTTTCTTATCCATATTCATCCCCCTATATCAGTGATCAAAAACTTAAGCACGGAGTATTTCTTCGCGAATATTTTCGAATATCTCATGAACAGGCAAAACTTCTTTGATGCGAGTATAATGAGCACCTGAGAAAACCAAGCCCTCCTTAATATTCCCTTGTTGGGCTTTGACCAAGCGGTCCATAATGCAAAAGTTCCGTTCACAATTTTTAAGGCATTGGTCGCAGCCGATTCGCCGCACTTCCTTACCTGCGGCCAAATCATCGGTAAACTGATTGCGTAAGCTGCGTCCCGGCAACCCCACAGGGCTATGGACGATAAACATATCCTTTTCCTGTGCTTGGATAATATGTTGTTTCCATTCCGGAGCAGCACTGCTTTCTTCACTGACTGCGAAGCGTGTACCCATTTGAACACCGTCGGCCCCTAAACGCAGCACTTCAACTACATCTTTACCATCAATGACGCCGCCGGCACCGATAACGGGAATCCTAACAGCTTCCTTCACCTCAGGAAGAATTTCCCGCATGGAGCGATCCGTACCCAGATGTCCGCCCGCCTCCACACCTTCCACAATTACTGCCGCTGCACCGAGTTTTTCGGATAAGCGCGCCAGCTTTGCCGAAGATACAATGGGGACTACGGGAATCCCCGCTTCTTTTCCCCAGGTAAACATATCACGGGAAAAGCCTGCTCCGGATACGAGAAGATCAATCTTTTCATCAAAAGCTGCCTTAACCAGCTGAGCGAACTCGCGAACGGCAAACATGATATTAACCCCAATAATTCCCTTAGTACGTTTCCTGGCCTCACGAATTTCCTGTTTTAATTCCTCGACACTTAAGCCACTGCCGGCGATCAAGCCGATACCACCCTCCTCGGCAACCGCTGCAGCTAAAGGAGCCATAGATATTCTTACTGCCATCCCCCCTTGGATGATGGGCATTTTGGCGACATAATGGGCAAGGTGGAGTTCAGGTATTTTCACTTAAGTTCCTCCATTCGAATCTAAGACCTTTAATGCCTTATTTGCTCTTATCCACTAAATAGTTTGCCTGATTCCTCTATATTAATCCCCCGGCCTAATTGGCATTTTCTGATTTTATGACCTGATCACAAATTTATCTCAAAGAAAATATGCCTCACCGAAAGAGAAGAAAGCTTTAAAAGAAAGCCCCGCAGCATTCTACGGGACTCTCTATGTACTCAGGGTTTGCCCATTCTAATCGCCACTAATGCTCCTGCCCTTTGTGCGGGAGATAAGTGGCGCTAAGAGCTGGATAAGTCAACTAGACTTCAGATGGCTTTCAGCCTTCATCTGAAGTAAGTTTCCTTTACTGATTTTCCTTGATGTAGTTTACCGCATCACCCACAGTACGAATTTTTTCTGCATCCTCATCAGGTATATCGAGATCAAATTCTTCTTCAAGAGCCATAATAAGTTCAACGATATCCAGGGAATCCGCATTCAAATCTGCGAAGGTGGTTTCTAGTGAAATTTCGTCTTCTTCTACCCCAAGTTGATCAACTACGATTGATTTAACTTTATCGAAAACGCTCATGCTGCCTATTCACCTCCTCTCAATGCTTTACTATTATAAGCCCTTATGGGCTATGACAGTCGTCTTTTTGAAAAATTTCCTACATGACCATACCGCCATCTACGGCTAGGGTTTGTCCCGTGATATAGGAAGCCGAAGTTGAAGCCAAAAAGACAACTGTTTTTGCCACATCTTCCGGTTTTCCCATTCTTCCCAATGGAACTTGTTCTAAAACCTGGTCCTTTACTCCTTCTGCTAAGGATTCCGTCATATCCGTAGAAATATACCCCGGAGCCACAGCATTAACGCGAATTCCCCGGGATGCCAGCTCACGGGCAATAGATTTCGTAAAGCCAATGATTCCTGCCTTAGCAGCCGCATAGTTAGCCTGCCCGGCATTCCCGGTAATCCCTACCACAGATGAAATATTGATAATAACCCCGGAGCGCTGCTTCATCATCGGTTTGCTTACCGCCTTAGTGCATAAGAAAACCCCCTTGAGATTCGTATTTAATACAGCATCCCAATCCGTTTCTTTCATGCGCAGAAGCAAAGTATCCCGGGTGATTCCGGCGTTGTTGACTAAAATATCGATTTTACCGTAGGTTGTAAGGGTTGTTTGTATAAGCCTTTCGACATCTTCGCCCTGGCTTACATCTGCCCTGACTGCACAGGCCTCTCCCCCTAATTCTTGGATTAAGCGTACAGTCTCTTCGGCCTTCTCAGCATGCCCAGCATAGTTTACCACAACCTTAGCGCCGGCGCGAGCCAATTCCAAAGCTATGGCCCTGCCAATACCGCGCCCTCCTCCGGTAACAATAGCCACGCTATTATCCAGCAACATTTTATCTACTCTCCTTTAAATATGCAAGTAGCTTTTCAAGAGAAGGAAGATCTTCAGCATTCATTAAGGTCACACCGGGAAGGATTTTCTTGACAAGCCCGGTTAAGACCTTTCCCGGTCCTAATTCGATAAAAGTATCTACCCCGCGTTCCCCTAACAAGCGGATCGATTGCTCCCAGAGTACCGCGCCGCTAACCTGGCCAACTAAACTTTCTGTGATGAATGCCGTGTCCGTGACCTCCTGTGCATCAATATTAGCGATGATGGGGGCACTGGGTGGCTGCCAGTCTATTGCCTCAAGAACCAAGCGCAAATCCTCTCCCACCCTCTTCATCAAAGGGGAATGAAAGGGACCGCTGACAACTAAGCTCATAGCCCGCTTAGCTCCCAACTCCTTGGCATATTGACAAGCCTTTTCAACCCCTGCCGCCTCTCCGGAGATGACAATCTGACCAGGGGAATTATAGTTAGCAGGGCCAACTACCCAGTTTCCCTCAGCATTCGCCCGTTGGCAAGCTTCTTCCACCTTAGGCGTCTCTAAACCGAGTATCGCAGCCATAGCTCCCTTTCCTTCAGGAACAGCAGCTTGCATTAACTCACCGCGTCTGCGCACTACTCTTAAAGCATCCTCTAAGGAAATACTCCCGGCCGCCACATAAGCCGAATATTCTCCCAGGCTGTGACCGGCAAAATAATCAGGACGAACACCGGCCTCTTGCAACCCACGCCAAGCAGCAACACTAGTCAGCAATATTGCCGGCTGGGTATTGGCGGTCTTTTTCAATTACTCTTCAGGTCCGTCCATGAGGACCCTAATAAATTCTTCCCCAAGAACCCGCTTTCCAGTCTCTAACAGTTCATTTCCCCACGGGGCGGCAAAAAGTTCCTTGCCCATCCCCACGTACTGGGAGCCTTGACCGGGGAACATACATGCTATTTTGGCCAATTCATTTGCTCCTTTCGTCCTTGAGTTGTGTTTAGGGTCAATGCTCGGGTCGTGTAGCTTTTCGCACACCATTCACTTAGTAGCTCCGGGGCTGCCTCACTCGCTTCAAATATCGAACCCTCGGCGGTCTAGTAGCTTTTGGAGACGCCGCCTCGGCGAAAATGTCCACTGGACACTTTCGACGCCAAACCCTTCTGCTTTCTGCATGTGAACCAATGGCTCCGCTACCCATCAGAAGCTTGTTCGCCTGACCGCCCCTCCGCTAAAATCCTTCACTCTTGTGCGAAAAGCTACGCTTACAGGTCTTTGAAGGGAACGTTTAGAACCTCTCCTTTTTCCTCCAAGAGAATCAAGAGCCTGAAAAGCAGCCCAAGGATTTTGCTTTAAGGCAGAGAACGCATTCTAAGCGAGCAGGAAACAAAATTTCGCGAAAAGCTTGCAGCGGAGACGTGTTGGAAACAGGACGTTTCCAACCGGCTACGAGGCAGGAGCCGATTTAGCCGGGAACATGTCGGAGCGGAAAGCTTGAGCGTTAATTTTGTCCGCGCAGCTTACGGAGTGAACGCCGAAAGCAAAATCCTGGAGAGTCCTGACTTAAAAAACCTACGATTTCCCAAAACGCTCACTTAACCGTGCTAATTCCCGCTCAGCACCCCGCATCACATCTTGCACGATGTCAGCCGCAGACTCAATCTTCTCGACTGCTCCGGCGATTTGCCCGGACATTATTGATCCGTTCTGAGTATCTCCCTCAACCATGGCCAAGCGCAGCTTTCCTGCTCCCATTTTTTCAAGGTCCTCCGGGGAGGTTCCCTCTTTTTCTAATTGCTCGAACTCCCGAGTTAATTTATTTCCTATGCACCGAACCGGATGACCTGTGGAACGCCCGGTAACTACAGTATCCCGATCCTTAGCCTTAATAATCATTTCTTTTACCTTCGGCGAAATGGTACACTCGGTAGCACACATAAAGCGGGTACCCATCTGTACACCTTCGGCACCTAAAGCCAAGGCGGCAATTAATCCGCGACCATCGTAGATTCCACCGGCTGCAATAACCGGAATCCTAACAGCATCCACCACCTGAGGCACGAGGGGAAGCGTACTTATTTCACCGATATGTCCGCCGGACTCCATCCCTTCGGCGATTAGGGCGTCAACACCTGCTTTCTCTAAGCGCTTTGCCAAAGCTACGGAGGCTACGACCGGGATGATTTTCGTTCCCACTTCTTTGAGCATGGGAATATATTTGCCGGGATTCCCAGCTCCGGTAGTAATGACGGGAACCCGCTCTTCCACGATTACTTCCATCACCTCATCCAAGAAGGGAGACATTAACATAACATTTACACCGTAGGGTTTATCCGTTACCTTCTTAATCTTGTTGATTTCTAATCTTAGCCAATCAGCAGGCGCTTGTCCGGAGCCAATAATCCCCAAACCGCCTGCCTCCGAGACCGCAGCAGCCAGTTCCCCGGTAGCGGTCCAAGCCATTCCCCCTTGAAAAATAGGATACTCAATGCCAATCAGTTCGCAAATTTTTGTTTTAATCACGTGTTAAACTCCTTTCTTGGACCACTTTAAAACGGCGGCTCCCCAAGTCAAACCTGCTCCAAAACCAACCATAACCAGAGTGTCTCCATATTTTAACCGTCCGCCCCGGGCGGCTTCATCCAAAGCCACGGGAATTGAAGCAGCGGACATATTTCCATAACTGTCTAGGTTGACTACTACCTTTTCCGGATCGATTCCTAAGCGCTTAACCGCTGCATCGACAATGCGGGTATTGGCCTGGTGAGGAATAAGACAGTCGATATCCTCCTTGGCTAAGCCTGCTTTAGTCAGGGCTTTTAAAGCTGTCTCGCCCATAATCCTCACGGCAAATTTAAAAACTTCACTTCCGGCCATATGGATAGAGTGCATTTTCTTCTCAACGGTTTCTTTAGTGGCGGGATACATGGAGCCACCTCCAGGCAAGGACAAGAGATGCCCACCGGAACCATCCATGCCCAGATCAAACCCTAAAAATCCATAACCTTCTTCCACTTGCTGCAAGACCGCCGCACCGGCACCATCGCCAAATAGAATACAGGTACCCCTGTCTTCCCAGTTCAAGATCTTGCTTAAGGTTTCACCACCAACAACCAGAACATTCTTATACATACCTGTCGCAATGAATTGGGCGGCAGTAGTAACCCCATAAAGGAAACCCGTACAAGCAGCTTCCAAATCAAAAGCCGCTGCCCTTTTAGCCCCTAATCGATCCGCTACAATACCTGCCGTAGCCGGAAAAACAAAATCAGGGGTAACTGTAGCCACAATGATTAAATCCAATTCTTCAGGTGCAAGTTTTGCGTCAGCCAAGGCCCGTAATGCCGCCTGATAGCACAACTCCGAGACAGGGGTCTCCGGATCTGCAATATGCCTTTCCCGTATCCCCGTCCGGGTAACAATCCACTCATCGTTGGTATCTACGATTTTTTCCAGATCAAAGTTCGTTAAAACCCTTTCCGGGACATATGAACCGGTTCCCACGATTCCTACACTCACCATTATGCTTTTCCTTCTTTCTTGGTTCTTCGTTCGAAAACCGCTACTGTCTAGGGGCTGTAAATCGTGGAAGTTCTTTCTTAATCTCCTCAATAAAGCCACTCTCAACACATTCCTTCGCCACTCTAATGGCGTTAAATATGGCCTTTTCATTAGAACTGCCATGAGAGATAATACTGATGCCGTTAACACCGAGAAGAGGTGCTCCACCGTATTCGGCATAATCCATCATTTTGCCGATTTCTTTTAACCCGGGTTTGATTGCAAGTGCTCCCAGCTTGCGTACGGTTGTAGCTGTTATCTTTTCTTTAATCAGCTGAAATAAGGCACCGGCCAGCCCCTCTGTGGTCTTTAATATCACATTGCCTACAAATCCCTCACAAACTACCACATCCGCCCGACCGTGTGGGATATCCCGGCCTTCCACATTCCCGATGAAATTTAAAGGTGCCTCTTTAAGGAGGGGATAGGTAGCTTGGGTCAGTTCGTTCCCCTTGGTCTCCTCAGTGCCAATATTAAGCAGACCTACCCGCGGATTTTTTATACCTAAGATATTCTCCGCATAGACACTTCCCATCATCGCATACTGAACCAGGTGCTCCGGTTTGGCATCAGGGTTAGCCCCCACATCCAGGAGCAGCTTGCCTCCCTCAAGGGTAGGCAATACAGTGACAATAGCCGGACGGTCAATTCCTTTGATACGACCTAAGCCGAGCAAGGAGGCAGCCATTTGAGCGCCGGTACTTCCCGCACTGACCAAAGCATCAGCCTCTCCCTCTTTCACCAAGCGGGTAGCCACTACAATGGAAGAGTCCTTCTTTTTACGAACCGCCTGAGCGGGATGTTCATCCATCTCTACTACTTCAGAAGCTTCTTTAATCCGGATTTTCCGAGGCAACTCACCCCGGGGCAAAAACTCTTTAATGCGCTCAGGTTGACCTACTAAAATGACTTCTATATCAAAATGCTCTATGCTTCGGAGCGCCCCTTTAACAACCTCTTCCGGTGCATAATCCCCGCCCATGGCATCCACAGCTATTTTCATTGCCGCACTCTCCCTTCTTACAATTCCGAGGGCTTTTCAATAGCAAATACAACCCAAGTCCCGGATAGAACAACCTCTTGACTGACATATGATGTAATTTCAACCCAATACTTATTCTTTTTATTGCGGAGAACTTTGCCCTCGGCAATAATCGTCTCTCCATAACGGACAGGCCGCAAAAACCTCATATCCACGCTTCCCGTAACTACAACCTCCGCGTCCACCAAAGCGATAGCAAGAGAGTTGGCTTGGGCAAACAGGTGATGG
>NZ_CEVWNY010000038.1:0-24583 GCF_982384815.1 Desulfitobacterium sp.
GCTGCCAAAATAGCAACAGAAAGGTATTTTGAGTATTCTACAGGCACAGAAAACGGACTAAACCAGCCAATTGCCAGTCCCAGAATCAACCCTAAAATTGGTAACCACATCCAACGAATTCCTCCTCATCAATGACCGATCACAGGCTTAGCGGCAGTAAAGTCAATATACCTTACCCCGTTTTTAAAGGACTTATACCCTTCATCATTAATCAAAGCATAAAGAGACTTTAACTTCTCCGACCAAGCATTTGACTTTCCCAGGCGAACCTCTACCCCATCGGTCAAATACAGTGTGATCTGACCAATAGTATTTACATAAATCTCCCCTAGCAAAGGTTTCAACTCCAAGGGAGCTTGTCCCAGCAAATTAAGTGCCGCCATAAGACCGGAAACTTTTAGCTCCTGTCCGGGACCGGCAGTGTCGGGGATCTCTACCCCATTAATAACAGGACAACTTGTCTTAGGCCAACCTTCCCGCCGGCGCAGATAGATACCTTTATGGTCTACCTCCACTACACCATGGGGTACAATCACTACGGCAGTGGCCGTACGTTCCTCAATCCGTACCACTAATTGATCAGGAAATTGCCTCTTTAACTCAACAGAATCTACAAGAGGATGAAGCAGCACCTTGCGCTTCAGCCGCTCCTGATCCAACATAACTAAATTCTGTCCGGTTACATCCATAGTTAAACGCTCAATTTCATTGAGGGGAATCTGTTCCAGCCCCTCAATATTCACCGACTTAATAGTAAAGTAGCTGGACTGAAAGAAAAGGCTCAACCCTACCACTAAGAGTATTAGCAGTATTGAAATATAGAGAAAGGATGTAGTCGATTTCTTGGGCTCCATGGTCATCCCCCCTAGTCCCCAGTATAGCGAATACAACCCTCTCTGTCATGTCTTTCTTTTCGACACCCTCACCAAATAGTTTAAACAACTTAAGAACTGACCCGGGTGAGTTTAGCACCCAGACTCCGATATTTCTCTTCCAAATTCTCATAGCCACGGTCGATATGTCCGACCTTTTCCAAAACAGTGGCTTCCTCCGCTGCCAGAGCCGCCAAGAAGAGTGCCGCTCCTGCCCGCAAGTCTGTGGCTTCAACAAAGGCCCCTTCCAAACTTTCCACGCCGCGAATAATGGCAGTCCGTCCTTCTACTGTAATTTGAGCCCCCATCCGGCGTAATTCATCCACATGCTGAAAACGGTTTTCAAAAATAGTTTCGGTGATAATACTGGTACCTTCCGCCATGGAAAGAAGGGCCATGAATTGAGGCTGCATATCCGTCGGGAAACCGGGATGAGGCATGGTCTTGCAATCTACTCCCTTGATTCTCCCTTTGCCCTTGACTCGAATATAATCATCACCGGTTATAATCTCCGCCCCGGCTTGACGCAGCTTTGCCGTCACCGGCTCCAAATGCTCGGGAATCACATTGCCGATCTCGATATCTCCCTGGGTCATTACCGCCGCCACCATATGAGTTCCCGCCTCGATCCGATCAGGAATTACCCTATGCTCAACAGGGTAAAGCTTACTAACTCCCTCAATGCGCAGAACGTCGAGACCTGCTCCACGAATTTTGGCCCCCATTTTATTTAAAAAGTTCTGCAGATCAATAATCTCCGGTTCCCGAGCTGAATTATAAATAGTGGTGGTGCCCTTGGCCAAGACTGCCGCCATCATCAAGTTTTCCGTGGCTCCGACACTGGGGACATCCATATAGATATTGGCCCCTTTTAACTGATCTGCCCAAGCCTCAATATAACCGTGCTTTTCCTTAACCTTAACCCCTAACTCCTTAAGTCCTTTGATATGTTGATCCATAGGACGGGAACCAATAGCACAGCCACCGGGTTTCGAGATCCGTACCCGTCCATTGCGGGCTAAGATTGGCCCAAGGATAAGATTGGATGCCCTCATCTGACGCATAAGCCCCTCATCCACCTCACAACGGGCAAGATCAGCAGCATCCACCAGCAAAGCTTCATTCTGAGATTCCACACGTGCACCTAAGTATTCCAAGACCTCAATCATATTGTTAATATCCGCTAACTTGGGTATATCCATTAAGGCGGTCTTTCCTGAAACAAGGAGGGATGCTGCCAATAAGGGTAAAGAAGAGTTCTTAGCCCCACTATTGCGCAGCTTACCTTCCAGCCTTTGTTTTCCGGTGATGACATAGCGGTCCATCGCCATGAAACATTCCTCCCCTTAGTTTGGTGCGATATAACGAACCTCCGTCTTTAACTCTAAACCAAATTTATTCTGAACATCTTTTTGGATCTCACTGATCAAAGTTAATACTTCTTGGGCTGTGGCATTGCCATTATTGACAATGAAGTTAGCATGTTTGGGCGAGACTTGAGCTCCCCCCAGCCTTTTGCCCTTCCAGCCGGCTGCTTCGATCAACCGTCCTGCCGAATCTCCCGGCGGATTGCGAAATACGCTGCCGGCATTGGGTAATGCCAATGGCTGAGCTGCCTTTCGCTTGGCTAGGTTTTCACTCATCTTTTGCTTTATCTCCGACCGATCTCCCGGTTTGAGACGGAAAACCCCTTCGACTATCAAAGCCTTATCCCGTAAAGAACATTCCCGATAGCCAAACTGAATTTCCTCTTTACCTAACTTCACGAACTCTCCTTCATCGGTTAAAACTTTAACCTCCTCAAGGAGGTCTTGGATGCAGCCACCATGAGCTCCGGCATTCATCACAATAGCCCCACCCACTGTTCCCGGAATCCCCCGGGCAAATTCCAAGCCGCTTAACCCGCAGTCGGCAGCCTCTTGGGCAAGGCTGGCTAAACTATATCCCGCTCCCACCCTAACGAACTCCGAATCCCAAGTTACCTGAGCTAAGCCCGTGCTGATCAAGGTAATTCCGGTTAGACCCTCGTCTGGAAAAAGAACATTGGAACCCCGTCCAAATAGTCGGATGGGAACCCCGGTTTCCTTGGCCCGCAGCCAAACTTTTTGTAATTCTTCCTCATTGGCAGGCCAAAAGACTGTTTCAGCCAACCCCCCAATTCGCCAGGTATTCAGGTTCTTTAGTGGGAATTGGTACTCCACCCGTCCACTCATCCCTTGCCACATCATTGTCATACCACCTTATGTTTTCCCTTATCTCAGTCCCGCCGGAATTATTCACAAGTCCATTATAAATACGTTGAATACTTCGCCAAGGCACTCCCAGTTGAAGCGCTTGAAGCATTGTGGAATAGATAAAATCTTCCTGGCCCTTGTCTTTATGGGGCATGATGTACCCCAGATATTCAAAATTCTTTTCATTGGAGTAAAATTCAATGCGATCTCCCCGGCCTACCCAGCAACTCTCGGTAAATACCCGCTCCGGTTGACGCCCAAGGACCTCGTTGCCCAAACAATCTTTAAACCAGGTTTCGGGAATTATCCAATGGAGACCATTGCCAATACGAACATCCCATTGCCCCTGGGAAGTCTGCCAAAGCAGGGAAGGTTCAAACCCCGCCTGATTAAGGAATTTCCATAAAAGGGGGGCGTCTTCCGATTCTTCCTGAGCAACCAAAAGCAGAATCTCTTCCTCCCAATACCTATCCAGAAATTCCGGGATTTCCGACTGCAGTAATCCCCTGGAAACGCCCCATTGACGATAAGGATCTTCTTTTTTGATTCCCGGCCAATAAAGGATTTCCGTGGGACCAACATCGGATAAGTCGGGACCTTCTTCTTCCGGACCTAAAGGCATTAATCCTGCCAAATCAATTGGGTCTTCGGGAGATGTTATTTTGACCATAACATTCTTATGTAGAGCATCCAGCAGGGAAAAAACTCCTTGCCATCCTTCCAGATCACGGGGCACCAGAAGTAATATTTTCCGTTCGGGCCACATTAACAAACCCACTCCCTTCCTTCTGACTGTCATATGTTATGCAGTGGAGCCGGAAGGTGTGAAAAAGGAGCGGATTATTTCCAAGCAGTATCTAAACAAACCTTGACAATTTTCGCTAAAGCATCCGGTTGAGCGGCCTTCTGAGCTGCCTTGGCCATTTTCCTTAACTCCTCGGGTTTTTGCATAAGCTCTAGAAGCACTGCTGCAAGCTTTTCCCCGGTTAAATCTTTATCGAGGATTACCCGGGCAGCACCATCTTTTTCCAAAGCCCGAGCGTTAAATTCCTGGTGATTCTCCGCCGCAAATGGATAGGGAATCAGAATCCCCGGCTTACCTGCCACCATTATCTCCGCTAAAGTAGTTGCTCCGGCCCGCCCCACAAATAAATCAGCACAAGCAAGAGCCTCAGGCATATCTTTAAGATATTCTAGAACCTGCCAATTTTTTCTCTCCCAAGCTCCCTCTTTTTTAAGGCTTTGGAGAGTTTCTTCGTAGGTGGCTTTACCGGTAGCCCAGATCACCTGGATATCCGGTCGCTGAGCCAAATGCTTTAGCACCGTTGGCATAGCTTGGTTAATGCTGCGGGCACCACGGCTGCCACCGGTAACGAGAATAGTAAGCTGCTCCGGATTTAAACCTAGGCGCTGGGCCCCTTGCTTCCGGGAAATAGTACCGATCTCGGGCCGTACCGGTAGACCGGTTAAAACGAGCTTCTTGCTCCCGCCGAAATGAGCCATACTTTCCGGGAAAGTAACCATAACTTTACGTACAAAGCGGGTGAGGATCTTATTGGTAATACCCGGCAGAGCGTTTTGTTCGTGAAGAAGAGTGGGGATGCCGAATAAGGCCGCTGTTAAAACTACCGGTCCCGATACATATCCCCCAGTTCCTACCACCAGATCCGGTTTGAATTTCTTCAGGATCTGTTTAGTCTCCCACAGGGCTTTGAAGCTCTTAGCCCCGACTTTAAAGGTTTCTAAGCTGATTTTGCGGGGAAGTCCTTGACCTGATACCCCTTGAAAATCTATGCCTGTTTCAGGCACCAAACGGGCTTCCATTCCGTCCTTGGTGCCTACATAGAGGATTTCCGCACTTGGTTCTTGGGCGAGAATCCCCTTGGCGATCGCTAGGGCCGGATAAATATGGCCGCCGGTTCCGCCACCCGTTACAATCACACGCATGGATTCTTGCTCCTTTCGTCTTCTGAAACAGGGGGACAGGTCCCTTGTTTCAAGTATGTATTAAAGGTCATCATTTTTGCCTAAATCCTCCTTAGGTGCTCGCCACCTGGAGAGCCAAACAAATGTGAAAGCAGTGCCTTCGGACGGTGAATCAGGCAGCGTGTCCCTTCGCCGTAAGCGACTTCTCATGTTAGCGGCTCCGGCGAAGTCCTCGTTCGGATTTCGTCCCGCAGCCTTCAACGCAACTCCCTTTACCTTGACTCCCGCGAAATATTTAGCAGCACCCCAACCCCCACCATAGTAAACACCAAGGAGGTCCCCCCATAGCTGAGGAAGGGCAGGGTGATTCCCGTGACGGGAAGCACGCCGCTGACAACTCCCATATTGATCATGGCCTGTATGGAGACCATGGCCGTGAGCCCCACTGCCAGGAATCCTGTAAAGGCATCCGGTGCCCCCATGGCCACTCGGAAGCCTCGCCAAGCGAACAGGAAAAAGAGCAGTATGACGATGGTAGCTCCCACAAAGCCCAGCTCCTCGCCAATCATGGCGAAGATAAAGTCTGTATGATTCTCCGGGAGATAGAGAAACTTCTGCTTGCTTTGGCCAAGTCCCAGACCAAAAAGTCCTCCCGGTCCCAAGGCCAATAAAGCCTGAATTGTTTGATAGCCCTTCCCGGAGGGATCTGCCCAAGGGTCCAAAAAGGCAAAAATACGATTCATCCGATAAGGTTCCGCCACAATAGCGGCGACTATCATGCCCACACCGGCACTGCCCAAAGCCATGATATGGCTGGCTCTGGCTCCCGCGGCAATCAGCATGAAGAAAGTAGTGCCGGCGATAGCGAGAGTTGTCCCTAAATCCGGCTGGAGCATCACAAGCCCCGCCACCAGGCCCAAAAGCCCTAAGACCGGAAGTAAGCCTTTGCGGAAAGACTTAATCTTATGGGGGTCAACAGCCAAAATCTTCGCCATGACCAAAATCATAGCTAATTTAATAACTTCCGACGGTTGAATGGATAAAGGACCAAGGCCGATCCAGCGATCGGCACCGTTTACATTCCGTCCAATTCCGGGGATTTTTACCATAATGAGCAAAACAATTGAGATAAGAAGGGCCGGTTTTGCCCAATGGCGCAAAAGATTTAAGTCAATACGCATTGCGAAGACCATCGCCACTAATCCTAACGCAACCCAAATCACCTCCATTTTCAAAAAGTGATAAGGATCGTCATACTGTACATATCCTTTTACCGCACTCGAACTATACACCATTACGATTCCTATCGTAAGGAGCGCGAGGATTGCTCCCAGCAAGACCAAATCAGGGCGACTGCGTCTTGGCATTCTAAGTTCCCCCTTTAATTTGAAATGGGTTCCCTATAATGCCTACGCACTAACTCCTTAAAGAATTCCCCTCTTTCTTCATAACTCTTAAACATATCCCAACTTGTACAAGCCGGTGATAAAAGGACTACATCCCCCGGGACTGCTTCCCCGATAGCGAGCTCTACCGCTTCCTCGAAGGTCGTAGCTCGTAGATAATTAGTAATTCCAACATCTTGAGCAGCCAGGGCCATTTCTTCAGCAGCAGCACCGACCAAAACCAGACTTTTCACTTGTTCCTTAACGATTTTCATAAAATCATGAAAGTCCAAGCCCTTATTCTTACCCCCGGCAATGAGGATGATAGGCTCCTCAAAAGCATACAAAGCTTTTTCCGCTGCATCAGGATTGGTTCCTTTGGAATCATTAATGAAAAGTATTCCCTCATAGGTTCCCACCACCTCTTGGCGGTGTTCTACTCCCTTAAACTCCCTAAGCCCTTGGGCGATCTCCCCCCAAGAAAGACCAAGCTCCCTTACCGCTGCAATAGACGCCATGACGTTTTCTAGATTATGCTTGCCCCTTAACAGCAGCTCCGAACGATCAATTATGGGCGTAACTTGCCCATTTTTAGCAAAAACGATTTTCTCTCCTTGGACACCGTAACCATTCTCTAAAAAAGAAGTGGGACTGAGAAAGACCACTCTTGCCTTTAACTTAGGAGCTAAATCCCGCACCAAGGGGTCGTCCCAATTTAAAACTGCACAATCTTCCGGGGTTTGATTTTCAAAGATCCGAGCCTTAGCCCCAAGGTAATTCTCAATAGTTTTATGACGATCAAGATGATCCGGAGTCAGATTGAGTAAAATTCCCACATTCAATCTTAAACTTTCGATCAATTCTAATTGAAAGCTGGAAAGTTCCGCAACTACGATCCCTTGTTCATCCATTTTTTCTACCTGATTGCTTAGGGCAATTCCGATGTTTCCAGCCACTAGAGTCGGTTTTCCTGTCCGTTTAGCTAATTCACCAATCAAGGTGGTGGTGGTAGTTTTGCCATTGGTTCCGGTAACCCCGATTTTAAAGGCCGGATGATCCCGTAGGGCTAGTTCCACCTCGCTCCAGACCCGAGCGCCTTGGGCAACCCCCTCTCGGATAAAGGGTAGTTCCGGCGAAACCCCCGGTGAAAGGACAATTATTTCGGCATTAAGCTCCCGCCACTCCGGTACGCGACCCAGGATAAGTTGTCCTTCCTCTAAACCCAACTGGGCAATACCCCCAAGTCTTTCCAGCTCTTGGCGATCGGTCAGCACTACCTTTGCCCCCAAGTCCTTCAAGCGATTAACCGCCGCTAGTCCGCTTCTTCCGGCACCTACAACCAAGACCTTTTTACCTTTTAAATTCATTATTTCACCCTCTTGAAAAAGTTGCTTAGAATAGCCCTTGGATATAGGCTATAATCCCCAGTACCCCGCAAAGAAGGGATGCCAGCCAAAATACGATAACCACCTTCCATTCATTCCAACCGCCCAGTTCAAAATGGTGATGCAGGGGACTCATGCGAAAAACCCGCTTGCCGGTAGTCTGGTAGGCAATAACTTGAATAATAACCGAGAGTGCCTCCACCACATAAACACCGCCAATAATGAGGAGAATTAATTCTGTCTTTGTCAGCACAGCTAAACCGACCAACGTCCCCCCCAAAGCTAAGGAACCCGTATCCCCCATGAAGACACGAGCCGGGTTTTTATTAAAACGTAAAAAGCCCAAACAGCCGCCGGCCACTGCTGCCGCAAAGACTGCCAAGTCCGATTCATAAGCCAATATAGCAACCCGGCCGCCCTGAGATGCCGCCAGCAATGCAATACCGATATAGCTAAGCATACTGATGAAAACCGAACCTGCTGCCAAACCATCCAGTCCATCGGTTAGGTTTACAGCATTGGTAATTCCCACAATAATAAAGGACACAAAAGGAAAGTAAAAAAGCCCTAATTCAAGATGGATAGAGGTAAAGGGAATGGTAAGATCTGTCCCTCGTCCCAAGTAACGATTGGCTGCCCAGGTCAGGAGAAAGGCCAAAGCGAATTGACCAATTAACTTTTGGTATGCTCTCAGGCCTAAGGACCGGTGCATAACCACTTTAATAAAATCATCCAGAAAGCCGATAAGACCGTACCCCAGCATAGCACTTATTACCATAATCATTTCTAAGGACGTTGGTTTTTCTGCCATAATTAAGGCACTTGCCACAATTCCCACTAAAAAGATAATGCCACCCATAGCGGGGGTCCCGGCCTTAGCCAGATGACGCTTGGGACCTTCCTCACGAATATTTTGGCCAAATTTCAACACCCGTAAAACCGGGATCAGCAACGGTCCTAGAATTAAAGTGATTATTAGCGCTAAAACAGCAGCCATAAATATACGTTCTGACATGGATTAATTCCTTCCTTTACTCCTACCCTTTAAGCAGGGCCTTTGTCACTTCTTCCATTTTCATCCCCCGCGAAGCTTTGATAAGGACCCAAGTTCCTTGACTAAAATGCGCGAGGATCTCTTGAGCCTTTTTTATAGCCCCTTCCCGCTCAGAAAAAGAATGAATCCGTTCAGGTGACATCCCCTCGCCAAGGGCCCCTCGAGCAATTTCCCCGGCCAGCTTCCCTACGGTGATCAGTTCAGTTATTCCTAAATCCGCAACAGCCCGGCCCACCTCATAATGCCCGTCTAAGCTTGATTCTCCCAGTTCATACATTTCCCCTAAGATGGCAAGAGTTGACACTCCTCCTCTTTCCCGCAAGACCTGTAAAGAGGCCTTCATGGAGGTCGGATTGGCATTATATACATCACTGATTAAAGTACTCCCATAGATTCCGGAATGAAGCTCCAGCCGCATCCGCGAAAGCTCCATAACCGCCAGCCCTTGACATCCTGCTTCTAAGGGAACATCGAGAAGAAGCCCTACACTAAGGGCGGCCAGAGCATCGAGAACATTATGCTCACCGGGTAAAGGCAGCTTGACGGTAACGGAAGCGTCTGAAACAAGGAACCTGTCCCCTTGTTTCAGTTGGAAGCTGGTACCAAGGGTGCCAAAGGGGGTAAGGTTCATTCCCCGGAGATCGGGTTCCTGGTACTTTCCTTCTAAACCGTAGAAAAAGGTGCTAGTTAAGCCTTCCTTAGCTTTTTTCACACTCCATTCATCTTCCCCGTTGAGGATGGCGACCCCTTTTTCAGGAAGGGCCTCGATCAACTCCCATTTGGCCTGAGCGATCTTTGCTTGGGAGCCTAAAAGTTCCAGATGGGTTGTGCCAATATTAGTTATCACACCTAAATCAGGCTTGGCAATCGAACATAAAAAGGTGATTTGCCCCAAACCACGCATACCCATCTCTAAAACAAGGACTTCCGTGTTTTCCGGAGCATTGAGAATGGTCATAGGCAAACCTAACTCATTATTTTGATTCTCTAGATTCTTATGGACACGGTATTTCTGACCTAAGACCGCGGCTACCATATCTTTGGTGGTGGTTTTTCCATTGCTGCCGGTAATAGCCACTACCTTGGCCCCCAACTCCTTACGCCAAGCTCGAGCTAAAGATTGCAGGGCCGTGAGGGTAGAATCCACTGAGATCAGTGCTTTTCCCTCTGGAATGGTGACCGGGGAGCGGTGCTTCAACCGCTCTTTCTCCCCAATTACCACCGTAGCCCCTTTTTGCCAGGCAGCTTCTACATAATCATGCCCGTCCACCTTTTCTCCTGCCAAGGCAAAAAAGACATTTCCCCCTTTGACCAACCGGCTGTCAATACTACAGCCACCGGCCGCAACTTGAGAATCTCCACTTAATTCCCCTCGAAGAAGATCAGCGATTTTTTGGCTATTCCACATAACCAAGCCTCCTTAGGGCTTCCCGGGCAACTTCCCGATCATCAAAGGGAAATACTTCCTTGCCGATAATCTGATAGTCTTCATGACCTTTTCCGGCAATCAGCACTGTATCCCCTTCCTTGGCGAGAATACAGGCACACTCGATAGCCTCCCTACGGTTTACGATGGCAGAATAGTCGATACCTTCGATTCCTTCCAGGATGTCTTGGACGATCTGGCGGGGTTCCTCGGTCCGGGGGTTGTCGGATGTGACGATAACATGATCGCTTAACTCTTCGGCAATGGCCCCCATCTGGGGACGCTTGCCTTTATCCCGATCCCCACCACAGCCAAAGACTGTGATTAATCGACCTTCGGTGAATTCCCGAGCTGTCTTACAGACATTTTCCAGGCCATCGGGAGTATGAGCATAATCCACAATAACTTGGAAGGGCTGCCCCATCCGCACGCTTTCAAACCGCCCCGGAACTCCTTGGACAGCGGCTAAGGCCTCCGCCGCCAGCAAGGGGCTCCTTCCGCTTTCTACACCCCACGCGAAGGCCGCCAACACGTTATAAACGCTAAACATCCCCGGAGTTGAGTAACTTACTCGGGTAGCCTGACCTTTAAAATGAACGGTAAATTTAACCCCATCGGCAGTTAACTGAATATCCTCTGCCCGGTAATCCAAGTTAGGAGCACTTACTCCATAGGTCACCACCGGGGCGGCTGAAAGCTCTACTAAAGTCTGAGCAGCCGGATCGTCACCGTTCACCACCCCAATTTTGGGCCCTTTAACCCCTTTGAGATCGCTAAAAAGTTTGGCCTTAGCCTGAAGGTATTCCTCCATTGTTTTATGATAATCCAAATGATCTTGTGTCAAATTGCTAAAAATTCCTGCGTCAAATTCACAACCCTTAACCCTCCCTAACACTAAGGCGTGGGAGGAAACTTCCATAACTGCCAACTGAACCCCTTCGTCCACCATTTCCTTAAGCAGCTTCTGAAGATCGATTGCCTCAGGTGTCGTTCTGCTTCCCGGCAGTTCTCTTCCAGCAATACGGGCTCCTAAAGTCCCGATTAAGCCCACTTTCTTTCCTTCCTCTGAGGCTATCCGCTCCACAAGATGGGTAATGGTGGTTTTGCCATTGGTACCGGTAACACCGATAACCTCCAGCTTATTAGCCGGGTGATCATAAATATTGGCTGCGATTTTACCCACGACCTCCCGAACACATTTTACTCGGATCTGTGGAACATCCAAAGGAAGAAGCCGCTCCACCAGTAAAGCCGCTGCTCCTTTTTCCAGTGCTTGCGCTGCGAAATCATGACCATCCACATTCATACCGGGAACGCAGGCATAAATATCCCCTGGCTGAACCCGGCGTGAATCCATGGCAATTCCCTGAATCAGGGTCTTTTGGTCTCCGGTTAACTCAACTATCTCTATTTCGACTATTATCTCTGCAAGTTCTTTTTGAACAGGCTTCAACTTTTTCCACAACCTTTCAACTCTATTATAGACAGTAAAATTTTATTGCAATCATTCGGTTAGGGGCTGTCGCCAAGTCATTTGCAGCATTGTTTCAATATCCACATCCACTTCTTCCTCGATAGCCCACCAATTCCCTAAGGTGGGAGCTCCTGCTTCCGGACCAAGGTAAAGCATCACTGAGGAGCCGGCTTCTACTTTCGCATCAGCATGAGGGATTTGATCCAAAACCACATTGCCGCTGCCCTCAATTATAACCTTGAACCCCGCACCCTTTAAGGCTTTTTCCGCCTCAGCAAGAGGAAGACCCATTACCGAGGGAACAGGTACAGCTTCTTTAACGGGCGGAAGAACCATATCTAAGCGAGGTTTGCCTAAGGTCAGTGGTGCCTTCATATCCATTTCTACGCCTAAGTACGTTAAAGAATCCTGCAGCACTGCTCTAACCGGAGGGGATGCAACAGAACCACCATAAAAGGGCACGCCATCAATGACACAAAGGATGGCCAATCTGGGATTATCGGCGGGAGCAAAAGCGATAAATGAAGCAACGTACTCCCCTTGAATATACGCCCCATTAGCAACTTTTTGGGCGGTGCCTGTTTTTCCCGCAACCCGATAACCAGGAAGGAAAGCCCGATAACCTGTTCCATTAGTCACTACCGATTCTAACATTTGCCGTGCGGTTTTAGAGGTGTCTTCACTAATGACCCGACGTACCTCTTTGGGTTCGAAGGATTCCAGTACTTTACCGGTAGGCCCCACAATCTCTTTTACCAACTGGGGCTTCATTAAAGTCCCCCCATTTGCTACAGCCGAAACCGCCGTGAGCAGCTGAATAGCCGTCACGTTATTAGTTTGCCCAATCGACATTGTCGCCAGATCTAAGGCGGTGGCACGCTTTTTATTGGCTAGGATGCCTAGGGCCTCCCCAGACATTTCAATACCGGTCTTTTTTCCAAACCCAAAATCGTAAAGATATCGATAAAATTTATCCGTACCTAACCGCAGACCCATCTCAACAAATCCCGGATTACAGGAATTTTCCACTACTTGTGTGAAAGTCTGACTGCCGTGGCCCCCGCGCTTCCAGCAGTGAACCGTTTTACCAAGTACCGTAGCACCACCAGGGTCAAAAAAACCGCCGTTGGGGGTAATCTTTTTTTCTTCCAGAGCAGCCGCTAAGGTAATAATTTTAAAGGTGGACCCCGGCTCATAACCGTTTTGCACGGCTATATTGCGCCGAGCACTTTGATCATAGTTTTGGTAATAATTCGGATCAAAGGTAGGGGCTGAGGCAAGCGCTAAAACCTCACCGGTTTTAGGTTCCATAACCAGAATAGAGGCACTTTTCGGGACTTGCCCATTCATATTGCCCCCCTGCCCGGACATCAACTTCTCAAGCTCACGTTGAGCAAAGGCTTGGATGTTTTTATCAATGGTTAAGCGCACAGTATTACCGTTTTTGGGCGAAACATACATTTGGTTCGCAAAGGGCAAAGGAATACCATTGGCCGCAAATTCCGTCAAAACTGCTCCGGGGACACCGTTTAACACGGAATCCCTAGTCAACTCTATTCCTTCTAACCCTTGGTTGTCAATCCCCGCAAAACCAATTATATGGGCAGCCAGGGTTTCATTTGGATAATAACGCACACTATCCTCGGTAACACCAATCCCCGGAAGTTCTAGGGCCCGTACCTGGGCGGCAACTTCGGCGGTAACTCTTTTTTTGACATACTCCAAAGCCGAACGCTTCGTAATTTTTTCCAAGACCTTATCCGGTGTCATTTCCAAGATTCCGGATAAGGTATGGGAAATCTCTTCAGCCCTTCCCGATGCCTTTACCTGAGCCGGTACTGCGTACACTGTTTCCGTACTCACACTCATGGCTAGAACTTCGCCGTTGCGGTCCTCAATATTACCCCTTTTGGCAGCTACCGGCACGCCCCGATAATGGCTTTCGTCAGCCTTATCGCTGAGAATTGCTCCCTGGGCTAATTGAACAAAGGCCAAGCGAACGATTAGAACCACAAAAAAAGCTGTAACACAGAAAAAAAGAAAGGCGATACGTTTACGCATGACTACATAAGGACTCATCGTCCCCACCCCCTATTCTAGGGCGTCACTGCAAACTCTACCGCCTTTGGTTTTTAGCGTTGTGTGGAGGCAAAAAAGCTGGTAAATTTCTGTGAAATAAGTTTTAATGCCGAGGTTTCCTCAATTACCTCTTTTGGCTCGGTAAGAGTTGACTGGGCGCCCATTTCAGTCTTGGCAACAGGCAATGATCCAGCCACATAGACCGTTCCCGCAGGTTTTTCCATGCCCATGGCAAGTGCCGCACTTTCAATCCGGCTGACCGAACGCAATTTATCTACTTGCGCTTGCAATAGATCATTATTGGCTTTCAAGTCCGTGATCTCCTTCTGCATCGACCGAATCTGCGCTCCCTTGACAACTGTCAGATTAATCGTTTCACCCGCTAAGACAGCAGCAAGGCTGACCACAATGCTTAAGACAAGAATACTTTTCCAGTGAGAACGGGGCTTTTGCCGTTGGACACGCTTTTTTCTTTTGCGGGGTTGATCTTCTAGAGGCTGTTCCCATTCAATTTTTTCCTGCGCTAATACCAAAGGTATTCCTCCTCCGTTCTCTTTAGACTTCAAAGTTTTTCGGCTATTCGCAGCTTCGCACTCCGAGCCCGGGGATTCTCTTCAATTTCCTCCGGACTTGGTAAGATCGGTTTACGATTGACTAAACGTGCCAGTTGTTGAGATCCACATTGACAGATCGGAAAACTAGGGGGACAGGTACAACGCCCCAGCCAAGACTGCATTTTTTCCTTGACTATCCGATCCTCTAGAGAATGAAAGGTTATAACTCCTACCCTTCCCCCGGGAGCCAAACAACGGATCACCTGATCTAAAACTCTCTCTAGTACTCCTAATTCATCATTGACGGCGATCCTTAAGGCCTGAAAGGTTCGCTTCGCCGGATGAGGGCCATCTTTGCGCGCTCCTGCCGGAATCGCCTTTTTGATTATATCCACTAATTCGCCCGTGGTTTCGATGGGTCCCTGTTCACGAGCTTTAAGAATAAATTCAGCAATGCGTTTGGACCATCTTTCCTCGCCATACCGCCAGAAAACTTCGGCTAGTTGCTCAGCACTCCATTCATTGACCAAGACCTTCGCTGATAAAGGATTATGAGGATTCATCCGCATGTCCAATTCAGCATCCTGCATGTAACTGAAGCCTCTTTCCGCTTCATCTAACTGCGGAGAAGACACTCCCAAATCAAAAATAATTCCTTGCACCGGGAGTAACTTCAGGGCTTCCAGTGATTCCTCTAGATATTGGAAATTACGGTTGACAAGATGCACCCGGGGATCGCTGAGGAACTTTGCCCGGGCATTTTCAATAGCCAAGGGATCCTGATCAAATCCCACCAGTTTTCCTTCTTGGTTTAACTTGGATAGCAAAAAGGCACTATGGCCCGCACCTCCTAAAGTACAATCCACATAGGTGCCTGAGGGCTCTTTGACAACCCCCTCAACTGTTTCTTCTAGTAATACGGTGATATGATGAAATTCCAAAGTCTTCGACCTCTTCTCTAAATCCCTAAGTTTACCAACGATTCGGCAGCACTGGCATAAGCATCTTCAGCCTGACGAGAATAGTCTGTCCAAAGTGCCTGACTCCAAATCTCCACCCGGGAAGAGACCCCGACTAAAACTACATCCTTATCGAGCTGAGCATATTCCCTTAAATTGGCAGGCAGCAAGATTCTCCCTTGTTTGTCCAATTCACATTCCGTAGCCCCGGAAAAAAAGAAGCGAACAAAAGCTCTTGCATCCGGTTGAGTAAAAGGTAAAGCCCTTAACTTTTCTTCGATAATCTTCCATTCATCAAAAGGGTAAACAAAGAGACAGTGATCTAAGCCTTTGGTGGCAATAAATTTTTCACCTAAGGCTTCCCGGAATTTTGCCGGTACAATTAACCGGCCTTTTCCATCAATTGTATGGAGGTGTTCCCCCATGAACATTCCCTGTCACCCCACAGGGGCTTCACTTCGCCCCACTTTTACCCACTTTACCCCACTTATTCTCCATTCACAAGGATTTTCCTTCTTACCCAATCCCTTTTTTATGGAAAAGCTTAAAATAGGGAAAAAGGTCCTACTTGAATAACGATGAAACAAGGGGACAGGTTCCTTGTTTCAAAAAGCAATCCAAGGAATCAGGCACCCCAGGATGATTCCGTCTACACTGAAAAAATCCCCCGCTTATGCCCAGGATGACTCCCATGCCATGTCATACTGAACGTAGTGAAGTATCCTGACCCCATATCTTCTTTTTCGTCTGCCGATGGTGCCGCCTGCCGATGGTGCCGCGTGGCGGCATAGGAGATATAAAAACCAGATATGCCAAAAAAATAAAACAAGCATGGTTTACTACTTAAGTAGTGCCATGCTCGTTTTATTTTTAGTCTTTAAAAACAATGTTGAAAAACAAAACAATGTCGAAAAACGAGGATTCTACCTTTGTGATCCCTTTGAAACAGAGAACCTGTCCCCCTGTTTCAAATAATTGCTAAAAGGACAAAGTTGATCACAAAGAGAAGAGTCGCGACCCATAATACGGGACTAATATCCTTGGCTTCGCCTTTGAATACCTTCACGATGCAATAGAAGATGAATCCTGTGGCGATACCGTAAGAAATGCTATAACAGAAAGCCATAAAGATACCGGCAAAGAATACGGGGATAGCTTCGCTCAATTCTCCCCATTTGATATCTTTAAAGGAGGAAAGCATCATAACACCCACGATAATCAAAGCAGGGGCAGTTGACACGGCAGGAACCGCACTAACCACCGGAGCCAAGAAAGCACTTACAGCAAACATAATCGCTACGACTACACTAGTCAGGCCTGTCCGGCCACCGGCGCCGATACCGGCCGCACTTTCAACATAGGTAGTTGTATTGGAAGTTCCGAAAACGGAACCAACAGAGGTGGCGATGGCATCAGCAAAAAGGGCCTTGTCCATTTTGGATTTGAATCCTTTGCTGGTTTCAAGAGTTTTTAGATCTGCTTCGGAAAAGATTCCGGAACTACGGCCTGTCCCGATAAAGGTTCCAATGGTATCGAAAATGTCAGATAAACTAAAGGCGAAAATTGTTACTAAAACAAGAGGAATCTTAGCAGGATCACTAAAGAGGGAGCCCAAGCCCGGGTTGCCGAAGGCAGCCATGAAGGTTTGAGGTAATTCTGCTATGGCTTCGGCAAGGCTCAAAGAAGATCCCATATGGGTAATTCCAAGAGGGATACCTGCTAAAGCGGATACGATAATACCGATTAAAATAGCTCCCTTAACATTACGGATAAGCAGGATGACGGTAAGAATAAGACCGAAAATAGCCAAAAGCACGGAAGGAGAATTTAAAGTAACAAGACCGGGAACGGCGCTGGAACTAGCAATAACAGTTCCGCCTTCTCCTAGTTGAACATAGGTTCCGGGATCGGAGGTGAAAGAAAGTAGACCGGCGTTTTTAATACCGATATAAGCAATGAAAATACCGATACCGCCGCCGATTGCGTTTTGCAGACTGGAAGGTATGGCGGAAATAATTTTTTTCCGAATACTGGTTACTGTAATTAAAATATTAATAATACCGCATAAAAAAACCATTGCCAGAGCTTCTTGCCAAGTAAAGCCCAGGCCAAAGACAACCGTAAATACAAAAAATGCGTTAAGGCCCATACCAGGAGCTTGTGCATAGGGCACGTTGGCCACGAGACCCATCACCAAAGTTCCGATTACAGCGGAAACAATTGTTGCCAGGAAGACAGCACCCCAAGGCATACCCGCTTGAGAGAGCATTGCAGGATTGACCATAATGATGTAGGCCATTGCGAAGAATGTAGTTAATCCGGCAACAAGCTCAGTACGAACATTGGTGCCATTTTCCCTAAGTTTGAAGAAATTTTCCACTCTGACTCCTCCTGTTTTTATAGATATTTTTGCGTTTTTCGTCATAACCTGACTTCAAACCGCAACAAAAACTGATGAATGTATTATACTTTATTCCCGAACGTTAGTCTATACTTTTTTTATTTCGTTCGGGAAAATAAGTTTAATGAAAAAAGGAGTAGGTTAGGTCTGAAAATTACCTTACCATACTCCCTCTAATAAATACCGTAATCTATCATACTGAATGCAATGAAGTAGCTTGACCCAATAGCGCCTTTTTCATCATCTGCCGGTGCTGCGTAACCTTATGAGGTCACCTTTAAGCTAAATGCAAAGGTTTCTCGAAGATCCCGTGAGCCGCTTCCATGATGGCTTCGGGTAAAGTAGGATGGGCATGAATGGTTCCGGCCAGGTCATGAGCGTTTAACCCTTTCTCTACTGCTAAAACACATTCCTGAATTAAGCTGCTGGCCTGGGGACCCATAATACTGGCTCCTAACACTACACCTTCTTCGTTGGCGAGAATTTTTACCAGACCCATAACCTCCCCTAGGGTAAGTGCCTTGCCGTTGGCACTAAAGGGGAATTTGCTGACCCGATAAGCTTGACGGTCGGCCTTCAACTCTTGCTCCGTCGCTCCTACAGTGGCGATTTCCGGGTAGATAAAGATGGCACTGGGAATTGCCCGCCCCTCCATACTCACTGTCTGTCCCGCTATATGCTCAGCGACAACCATCCCTTGCATTGAAGCCACATGGGCCAGCATTACTCCACCCACTGCATCCCCAATCGCATATACCTTGTCAAGTGAAGTCTGCAGGCAGGAATTCACTTTAAGGGCTCCGCGTTCAACCTCTAGCCCTAGGGTTCCCACATCTATTCCACGCAAATTAGGTCTTCTGCCTGTAGCCAATAACACTTGCCGGGCAGGCAGCTCCTTAATCCCCTTGGCATCCTCTACTACCACAACTAAGCCATCAGCTGTCGGTTTAATCTCTTTCACAGCGGTTTTGGTTAGAATCTCGATTCCGGAGCGTTTTAAGAGCGGGGTTAATCGCTTCGGGATCTCCTCATCAATATTCGGAAGCAGTGAAGGAAGCATTTCCACCACGCTGACTTTAACCCCAAATTCATGGTAAATCGATGCAAACTCTAAACCGATAACTCCCCCGCCAATAACTACCAGGCTCTCCGGCAAGGTCTTTTGGTCAAGGATATCATCACTGGTAACCACGCCGGGAAGGTCGGCACCCGGTACGGGAATCCGAGTCGGCAGCGAGCCTGTCGCCAAAACCAAATTCTCCACCCGGATATTTTCTCTCCCCGCTTCCGTGCTTACTTCAATAAGTCCTGCTTCTTTTACATTTCCCCATCCCTTAATCACCGTAATCTTTTTCGCCTTCATCAATTGCTCAATTCCCGTGACCAGGGTATTAACCACCTGTTCTTTTCTCTCCATAACTTTAGGATAGTCAATATTTTTTTCACCCAGATTAATGCCAAATTCCTCAGCATGCTTAATTTCACGCCATAGTTCAGCACTTTTCACTAAGGCTTTCGTAGGGATACAGCCTTTATTCAAGCAAGTACCCCCCAGTCGTTCTCCCTCAATAAGGACCACCGATAATCCTAACTGGGCTGCACGCAAAGCGCACACATAGCCTCCTGGACCTCCCCCCAAAATGCCCACTTGATAATCCGCCATAGTATTCCTCCTAAATCTTAAAGCGTACCACCTGCTCTCTTAGCTCGATGGCCATGCTTACTAAACTTTGGGCCGCACCGGCAATGTTTTGCATGCTTGCCGCAACCTCGGCAGAAGCCTGTTCTACCTCCCGGGTAGAAATATCTGCCTCAGCCGCAATCGTCTCAACCAGCTGGGACTGATTGGAGACTCCCTCCATATAACTGAGGATTTGTCACCGGAAGCAGCAATTTCCGAAATATCACTGGTTACTTGCTTTGTCGACTTAACAATTATCTCCAGTGCCTGCTTGGCTTCTAAGGTCAATTGTAAGGAGTTTTCCACTTTGGAGTCCGCTAAATTCATATTTTCTACCGTATCCCTAATAGTTTGCTGAATCCCACTGGTTATTAGGGCAACTTCGTCCGTTGAATCAGAGACTCCCTCCGCCAATTTACGAATTTCCTCCGCTACCACGGCAAATCCCCGTCCATGCTCACCGGCACGGGCGGCCTCGATAGCCGCATTTAGGGCCAAGAGATTAGTTTGGCGAGCTATAGAAGCGATGGTTGAGGTGATCGAAACGATCTGCCGGGATTGTTCATCCAGTTTCTTAATGCTATCGGATGCTTTGTTTACGGTATTATTAGTATCCTGCATGGCCATCACAATCCCTGATAAACCCTCTAAACCTTTTTCGGCATTCCCTTGGGAAATGCCTGCTTCCAAAGAAACAGAATTTGCCCGCTCCGCAATGACCTGTATAGTATCTCTTAAGTTCCTAAAGGTGTCCATAGCTTGGAAAACAATTTCCCTCTGTCTAACCACACCTTTCGCCATCTGCCCAATATGGGTATTGACTTCAAGGTTCTTGGCTGCAATTTCCTCGGAGTTAGCAGAGAGTTCATGAATAGATTCGACCCAATCATTGGCCATGGTTCGGATTTTCCGGATGATTTCGCGGAAATTCCTCGTCATCGCATTATAAGCATTGGACACCGCTGCCGTCTCGCTGCTGGAAACCTCCATCTGGTGATTAAGTTCCCCTTCTGCTACCTGCAATATTCCCTTTTCTATCTGCTGAATGGGTTTAAGGAAACGATTATAATTTCGTAAAGAAGCCGTTACCCCAATCCCCACACCCGCAAATAGATAACTCACAAAAACTACTATCATTTCAAATTGAGGTAACCCTAGAAAAAACACGACAAATGAGCCAACAATAACCACCGAAGGAATAACAACTTTTAAGGTTTGCCTTATGTACTTAAATAGACTGACCGGTTCCGAATCCCCTGAACCTCTTAGTGCAAGACTCATTAAAATACCTCCCTAATTTTACTGGTCTTCTCTCTATCTCTTCTCTGTACCCAGGACTCCATATTTCATTTCTCTCTCAATATAAAATTTCCTCCAGTTATCTAAAATTTCTGACTAATTTAAGAATATAAAAATGCCCGCTTTGCATTGACCAAAGGGGCATTTCATATTGAATGCTTAATTGCTTAAAGCTCTTAGCCGGCTGCAATTGCTTTATTCAATTGATCCACCAAATCATCCGGTTTTTTTCCATGGGTCAGCGCAGCACCTTCGATACTTTCCATGGTAGAAGAGGGACATCCCAAGCAATGCATACCTAATTCGAGAAAGGTCTGAACAGTTTGGGGATAACTACGTAATACCTGGCCCACTGTCATTTCCTTGGTAATCAACCCACTACCTCCTTACGTTTTTAACCCAGTAAAATAGTCGGATTTATTATAAACTATTTTTATGGCAAGTTCAACTTTTTGAGCAATAAAATCTCCTTGAGCCATTGGGAACCCATAATCATATTGCTTAAGTAAACAATATCATCTCTATACAATAAGGCCATGATAAGAATTATTAGGCAGATCATTCCCGGTACCCACAGGAAAGCTCCATACCGCCCCCCCGCACGATGAACATCCCTAATTTTTAAGGGAAGAAAAAGCACATTAAAGGCTATATACGCTAATATCGGTACTGAACGCGGAACCCACCACCCTTGGAGAGCCCACAAGATGCCGACAATCCAGTTCCAGAAGAATCTCCGTTCAAGCCAAGCGGCAAGACCCATTGCATCCGGAGCCCCGGGCATCCGCGGAGCCACTACCCCCACTTGAAGCAGCCTTAGAAGAGTAAAAAAGCTTCCGAATATCAGCCAGACCAACCAAGGTGACTGGAGCTTCAGCCCCTCCCACAAGGGCCATTGGTTAGGAACCCATTGGGACCAAGGCACATCGGTATTGAAAAGCAAGGCAGTGATCAGCCCCGCTAAGGTCATTTCACGGGTCGCCATGGCCAACCCTTGCCAAAACCAAGCTTTGCGTAAAGCACGTTTCGGTTTTTTATTTTGAAGTTCTTTGTAGCGCCAATTAACAGACACCAAATTAAACCAAGCAATAAGCACAAGCAGCCCCGCCCAAATAATACTTACCCACTTTTCTTCGGGCCATAAGATCGCTAATACTTCTTGCCCCTCTTCATATTGATGGATTTCCCCCCAAGTCCCCTTGATGGATGATTGCTCGGGTAGGTTCAAGTTGAAGGTGGGAATAGCCCCTGCCAGAGCCTGGGTTTTTTCCAAATAATCTTTAACTGCTGATTGGTAATTATACTCTAAGCCAATACCTGAAGTATAAGCCCAAATTGAAGGATGAAGGCTGCCGACACGGAACAAGTCCTCCCACACCTTTGGCTCCGGAAGACGCTGAGCCGGTACCATGCCTGTGCCGGGGAGCTCGGCCCAGATACCTATCCCTAATCTATCCGCTGCTTGCAGCCAGTATTCATCCGGTAAATTCCCAATAAAATAAAGAAGATTGTAGCCCTGTTCCTTGATTTCCTGGAGCCAAGAAGTAATTTCGCCCCGGTTTCTTAATTCGGATTCCCTTTCCGGGGAAATTGCCAAACCTTTAATGACCAGCTCCTGATTATTAAGGGAAAAGCCGCCCCCCTCCTGATAGCCTAATCTCTTAAGCCCAATCGGAAAGGCCACATCATCCCGGTCTCCGTTTGCGTTATTAACCGACAAATATACCTGATATAGAAAAGGATCTTCCGGGCTCCAAACATGTCCATTAGGAATTTGAAAGGTTAGCTTGACCGGCTGTACGGGATTTTCATCCCCGTGGACTTGAACCGAAGCCTGGGCAACCTCTGCAGAACCGTCGGAGATTACCCCCTGTACTGTCCAAGGCCCATACTCGGAAAATTCGTGGTGGCTCAATTGGAAGCTCACTTCAACCCCAGCAACATCCTCTTCCCAACTTACCCTAAGCTGGGGGTTTTCGATACTGGTCTCCATGACTGCTTGAAGAGAGATTGTTCCCATAATTCGACCTTGATGGGGATACCCGGAACCCAATAAGGTGTTCTTCCGGACAGGTGAATCATCAAGTTCAATAATAAGGAGATTTTCTTGCCCATGGTTCAAGCTTGAGACCGGTATCTGGAGTCGCGCACTCTCCCCTTCACCTGCCACTCCACCAATGCGGTTGCTGCTTTCCATCCCGTTTAGATAGACAGAGCAGTCCCCATAAATCCCATTGATTTGGAGGATTATACTTCGGGCATTCCATTCCGCGGGTATCTTAAAAGTTTTGGTGGCAACATGAAATTCTTTATTAGAAGGTAGGTAAACTGCCTCACCAGTAGTAAGTGGGGAATAAATACCCTCATCCTTATGATCGGTTTCAATACTCCATGCCTGGCGAAGAGAAGGATATAGCTTCCATTGCCCCCCCAGATCCATCTCCCACCTGCTCATGCTAACCTGTCCGGAAGCAGCATTAAGCAAAACTCCCGGACTGGAATGCCAATTCCAGATCAAAAGCCCCAAGGTGATTGCAAAAGTAAAGATTAAAATATAAAGCCGTCGATTAAACATTGCCGAATAACCTTTCTTAAAGTCCCATATTACATTTTCATTCTTAACGGTGTGCTATAAAGCAACCTGGAAGTCTAAATCTTATTTCTAGACAAGCTCCGAAATTCCTTGTGGGGGCAATCCTGGATTATAAAAATACCTGCAAACAAAAAAGCCCGATCAAAGATCAGGCTAGACGCTGCTTTACTACACGCATTAATTCATTCTTTGCGCGTTTTGCTTTGCACATTCGGGGCAAACCCCATAGAACTCCAAACGATGACCATAGATTTGGAAATTAGTCTTTACTTCTACTTCCTGCTCCAATTCTAGCAAAGGACGATGGAAATCTACAATTTTGCCGCACTCGGTACAGGCTACATGATAATGATTGGTTGGATTCCCATCAAAACGGCTTGACATATCTCCGTAAGAAAGCTCTAAGATATGCCCATGCTCTTTCAACATGTTCAAGGTATTATAAATTGTTCCCAGACTTACACCGGGAAATTTAGCCTTTACATGATGATAGATTTCCTCAGCTGTTGGATGAGTATCCGTACCCAAAAGAAATTCTAAGATCGCTTGTCGTTGAGGAGTAAAGCGAACCCCTTTATCTTTGAGCTGCTTAAGAATCTCTATGGCAGTCATGATCTCATCTCCCTTACAATTTCGGAATTATTATCAATTTCAGCTTAATATAAAAAACGAGTTGTGTCAATATATATAATCCAGGTTTCCCTTTAAAGACGGTGACCTAGCCGCTACTTAATTAAAAAGGAGAGACCTTCGCTGGGACTCCCCTTTTTTAGAATGCCGATTAGGCTGGATTAGGAGCACCGGTTGGGCAAACTCCAGCACAAGATCCACAATCAGTGCAAGCGTCAGCATCGATTACGTACTGATCATCTCCTGCACTAATGGCACCTGCCGGGCATTCTGCTTCACAAGCTCCACAGCTAATGCACTCAGAATTAATTACATATGCCATTGCAAACAACCCCTTTCTCCCCATTCTCAACTGTCACTATAACACAAGGGAAGAAAGTTAGGCAATATGTAATTAGATATTTTGTCCACTGGTAAAATTTAGAGTAAAAACTTTAAAGATCTCGTTCCGGTCGGTAAGGTACTTGGTAGAGCCTCCTCATACATTGAGCACAATAAGGCAGCATTCGATTGCTGACATGGTTTCTCCGGAACAGCACTTTGTCTAAATCTTCATGTTCAAATCCACAGGAACGACATTTTTCTAACACCCTGATTAACCTCCTAGATTGTGAGCTTATGAACGATGTGT
>NZ_CEVWNY010000039.1:0-23947 GCF_982384815.1 Desulfitobacterium sp.
GCTTCAATCTTCGCACAGACTACCACAACCTCGGAATTCTCTGCTTTGGCAATCTCCCTGACTTTCTGTACAAAAGGATTCTCATCAGGATCAGAGATTTCCTCTTCACTGACATTGGCAGCATAGAGAACAGGTTTCATGCTTAAGAGAGGGAAAGATTTTAATATTTCCTTTTCCTCATCACTAAAATCCAAACCCCTTGCTGCCTGACCAGCATCCAGGGTTTCCTTTAAGCGCTTCAAAAGAGCAACCTCGACTTGAGCTTTTTTCTCTCCACTTTTTAAAAGCTTGGCTGAACGCTCCAAACGCTTTTCCACGCTTTCCAGATCAGCTAAGATTAATTCCAATTGAATTGTATCAATATCCCTTTTGGGGTCCACGCTTCCTTCCACATGGACCACATTGCTATCTTCAAAACAACGAACCACATGGACAATAGCATCCACTTCCCGAATATGGGATAAAAATTTATTCCCTAAACCTTCTCCCTTACTGGCACCCTTGACCAGTCCGGCAATATCCACAAACTCCACGGTAGCAGGAACGATCCGATCCGGTTTAACCATATCGGCCAAGACCTGAAGACGAGAATCCGGTACCTGAACAATCCCTACATTAGGATCAATCGTACAAAATGGATAGTTAGCCGCTTCGGCACCGGCTTGAGTTATGGCATTAAATAAGGTCGATTTACCCACATTAGGTAAACCGACAATTCCCGCATGCAAAGTCATTTTCTTTAAACCTCCAGCACATTCTAACCTCTACGATTATATGGGAATAATTCATAAACCGCAAGCATTCTGAGCAGTGCATTATCGGCTTTCCTTTGGATCATCTATCTTCCGGAGAATTTCCTTAAGCTGCCGCTCGAGCTTTACCCGCGGAATCCAGGCCTGGTGCCGGCAACCTACACATTGAATGCGAAAATCCATGCCCGTCCGCATCACCTTCCAGTCGGTACTTCCACAAGGATGTGGTTTGCGCAGACGGATAAGGTCTCCTACCTGTAAAGGTATCATCTGTTCTACCTCCTTTGCCATCATCGGGATTGCATTAGCTTAAGATCTTTCTCTTTCCATTATTAAATGGGCCTGAGGAATATTGATGCCTGCCTCATTAAAGGCCTTATAGATCCTTTTGCGGATCTCTCTTTCTACTCCCCATTGCTCATTAGGTATTGTATAAGCTACAACTCGGACCACAGCAGTAAATTCTCCGAATTTAATCACCCCTTGGACAACCGGTAGATCTACCATTTTCTCTTTGAAAAGAGTCCCGACTTTCTCACAGACCCCTTGCATAACCTCAATAGCCTTATCCAAATCCTCGGTGTACGGAATGGATATGTCTACCAGGGCCCTCATTTTTCCCCGGTTATAGTTGGTTACCGCGGTAATGCTGCCGTTAGGGATAATATGCAGTTCTCCCCCCCAATCCCTTAAACGGGTGGCCCTTAACCCGATTTCCTCAACTGTCCCGGAAAATTCCCCGACCTTAATATACTCTCCCACAGCAAACTGATTTTCAAAGAGAATGAAGAAACCACCGATCACATCCTTTACCAAACTTTGGGAGCCGAAACCAATGGCCACCCCCAAAACCCCTGCCGAGGCCAACAAAGTCCCGGTATCCAGGCCAAAGACACTTTTAAGTAAATTAATTATTACTGTAAAAGTAATAACATAAAAAAATATGCTTTTCAGCAAGGGGAAAAGGGTATTGGCTTTTTGTTCATTAAAAATACGCTTACCGTTTTTAGCAACGAGAAGGCGACGAAGAAAATAGATCGCAATCTCATAAGCGACTTTAGCGATCACTAAAACCCAAAGTATATAAATTCCCTTTTCCAGAAAAGTAGTGCCATACTTTTCCCAATTTAGAGAGCCAAGATTAAGGGCAAGCAGAAATACAGCCATGTCCATGTTATCTACCTCATTCTTTAGGATGACAAGTGGTTTGGGCTTTTGCCACATGGGAGTCTTAATTCAGGATTTCTCCAAAACAATGAATTTATCCACGTTATAAGTTGATTGAATTAGGATCGGGTAAGGGTATTTCCTTAAAATCCAAGGGAATGGTGAGGCCCTGCTCAATATTAAGGCGTAAAAAATCGGCCAAGAAGGAGAAGGTCTGCATTAAGTAGGGATAGGACCTGGAACTTTGTAAAACCTCTAAAATGCTCCCTGAACCTATAAGGGAAAAAAAAGGAGAGAACAAACCGATAAATATTGCAAACCCTACAAAAGAAACCAATCCGCCGGCGATTAATCCTCCACCTCCGTTTATGGTACCTGAGAACAACCCTAAAGGTGCTAAAATTATCACAGAAGCAATCTCAATGATTATGAGAACTCCAAAATAAACTATCGCAAAGGAAATAATTTTTAAAAGATTGTCAACAAGGACTTGCGAGATATTCAAAGCTATGGAGTGCAAAGCATTTTCCGTATAGAGCTGGAGACCATGAAAATTTAAGCCGCCAAGAATATCACGAAATCCATCCGGAAACATGGATAAAATCCTTTCCAAAGCTTGCCCTTGGGCAAGCTCGGCCTTAGCCTCAACTGAGGGAAGTATCCGTTTATAAGTCGCACCTTCCAACCAATTGCGCAGAGCGGTGTTTTTATCCAGCCACTGGAGGGCAATGGGATAATATTTTCCGGCCAGGACTAGGCCCAGCAGATTCCCCCCCAGACTAACCAGACCGGAAATAAGACCTTTTCGATACCCTTTAATTGCCCCTAAAAGAACAATGCCTAGAACTAGAATATCGAAAAAATTCATAAACTTCCCCCTCCCTATACCTAACCTCTTCATTATAATTCATACCATAGAATGGGCTAAAGTAAAAGCACCCTTTTGGGTGCTCCGATAACTAATACTAAGATTTCGTAAGTAGAACAATAGTAATATTTAATGGTTAATTAATTTAAAATCACCCAGCCCCTTTAATGACTTAAGGTATATCCTTTGGCAATTAAGCTTTCTTTAACCTCTTTAACTCGTTCCCCGTTAAGGCGGGCAAGGATCTGCACCCGATTATCCCTTAAATGATAGACAGCCAAACTGGTAATATTGACGTCGTGTTCTTTCATGATGGAAGCAAGATCCACCATTACACCTACCTCATCCTTAGTCTCAATGACAAAGCGTTGCCCGGGGCTCCGGAAGCCCATAATATCTAAAAAGGTATCGAAAATATCTGATTCGGTAACAATTCCTACTAATTTGCCCTCTTCTACAACCGGTAACGCCCCAATTCCATGTTCCCTCATCAAAAGGGCAGCGTCCTCTATTTTAGTATCCGGAGTGCAGGTGATGACTTTTTTGACTGCAACTTCACGTATGGGGGTTTTTCCCACCAGGTAATTAAGTTCAAAAATACTCAGTGTCGTAGCCGGGGAAGGAGATACTTCACGGAGGTCTCCATCCGTAACAATTCCGACTAGTCTTCCCTTTTCAACAACCGGTAAACGATTAATTTGTTTTTCCCTCATGAGAGCCATTGTATCTGCGATATTATCATCCGGGCTTACTGTAAAAACTCGAGTAGTCATGAATTGCTTCACGTACATAAATATCACCCTTTCTTTCAACACTCTCAATTCTGCTAGGAGTATTCTCCGTTCCTAGCCAAACTTCCTTCATTTTAGTCCATATTGGCAAAAACCCGACGTCCCGTTATCTTTAAGAATAGCATCTATAAAGTACTTTATTTTTCATTTTCCGATTCTTTTTTGCGAAAAATCCCGAGGAGTTTAGATGGTGCCCATTTAAGATGCCTCTCTACGGCTTTTAAGTTTCTTGCCGGAATTTGGTTAGCGGGGTCGATTGCCAGTGCTTTTTGATAATACTCTTTTGCTTTTTCGAGATCTCCTGTTTGGCGGGCAATATTCCCTAAGTTGTTCCAGGCATGAATACAATCCTTATCCAATTCAATAGCTTGCAGAAAACAAGATTTAGCCCGCTCAAAATCCTCATTCCTACCATAGACAATACCCAATTTATTATAACCCATGGCATCATCAGGATTCTCTTGAAGATAACTTATAAATGCCGCCTCAGCGTCTCTCAAGCGTCCCTGCTCAAGATATTCCATTCCCTGTTGGTAAAGGCCGCTATTCATTGGTCACTACCCTTTGCTTGTTGTACCTGTTCACTAAGCCACTGAACCCATTGGTTTAGTCCTTCCCCGGTGCGACAGGATACTTCAAAGATTTTTATTTCAGGGTTAATTTTTAAGATATCTGCCTTCATATTATTCAGGTCTGTTTCCACAAAGGAAAGCAGATCCATCTTATTTAAGATAGCTGCCTTTGAATTTCTGAAAATAACCGGATACTTAGCGGGCTTATCGTCTCCTTCAACAACACTAAGCACTACAACCTTAAAATCCTCCCCTAGATCAAAATCTGCAGGGCAAACCAGGTTCCCGACATTTTCAATTATCATTAGATCCAGATTACTCCACTGAAATTCAGGAAGAATTTTTTCCACCATTTTAGAGTCTAAGTGGCAGCCGCCCCCGGTATTGATCTGAATTACCTGGACATCATGCTCGGCAATGCGATCGGCATCTTTACTGGTAAAAATATCTCCCTCAATAACAGCAACCCCATGGTTTTCTTTTAAAAGAGCGAGCGTTTTTTCTAAGAGTGTGGTTTTTCCTGCTCCAGGTGAACCCATGATATTTATCGCTAAACACTTGTTTTTTTTAAAATGCCGGCGATTAATTTCAGCATGAATATCATTATTATGTAGTAAATTAGCCATAACGGTTATTTCGCGCTGCGAGCTCATTCTTCAACCTCCAAACTTTCCAGAACCAGTTCTTCCCCCTGAATAATGTCGATCCCAAAATTTTCGCATACCGGGCAGGTAAAGGCGAGACCGGGTACCGAAAACTCTTTACCGCAACTTTTACAACGGCCGCGAACCGGAATCACTTCAATAAGAAGCTCCGCTCCCTCACTGATTGTGCCTTTCGCAAAGGCCTCAAAGGCCATTTGCATGGCATCAGGCTCAGCATTGGTTAATCTACCGATTTTTAGTTTAACCTGCGTTACTTTTTTTACCTTATGCTGAGCTAAGGTGGACTCAATAACCTCGAATACTCCACTCATCAATGACATCTCGTGCACCAAATCACTCCCCCCAGGGCTGCGCTAATTAAGTTCCGGATCTTATAACCGGAATTTCTTCTACCATAAACTTCGCCTGAACTTTCATTTATCCTTCCATCCGACGTATGTCTCCTATATATTATCCCAAATTGAACCTGAACCGCAAGAATATCCTATTTTTTTAGCCAAGCCCAAAATAAGGTGGGGAGAAAAATTAAGCCCATGTATCCGAATAAGGGATATATCGTCTTAACTATCAGAGAAAATTTTATCCCGGATATAGGGATAACAATAAGCAAAAGCAGAATAATTGCTCTTCGATAATTTAGGCCAAATTTTTTCTCCATATGTTTAATTAAACTAAACCCATCGCCAATAGCCGCTGTCAGCATTGCTAGCCACAGAACCACTACATAAAAAAAGGCTGGCCACGTCCCTAGGCTTCCGGCTACTGCCACCATGGGAATTTCAAATCCTTTTACCTCAGGAAAACTTAATAGGGCCAGACCAATGACCAGAGCAAATAGGCCAAGTCCTAAACCTCCGGCTACGGCACCTATCCGGGCCTCGGGCTTTTGAACTTCTTTGCCTAGAGAAGCAAAAACGACCATTGCTAAGGTAAGATTAAAAGAAACGTAAAGAATCCCGGCAAAGAACCAATTTTGCACCAATGGATTAGCCGTTTCCACATAACCGGAGCCATTAGCTCCCTCAGCAAATAAAATTGCCCAAAGGGCGATCCCTATGCAAAAAACAAATTTCAAGGGAATGAGCATGCTATTGATCCAAAGGACCCCTTCTCCTTTAAACCAAAGTGCAAGTGCAATCATCATGGCCGTTAATCCTACCCCTACCCAAGAGGAAAGGTCAAAATACTGCCGGAAAACTGCTCCCGCCCCGGATAACATAGCGGTCATACCAATAAAGAGAAGAATGCTAATTAAGATATCTATTCGGCTCCCCCACTTTTTTCCGAGGAGAGATGCAAAGAACTCTGTATAAGAATTTATGCGCCAGCGTCTCTGCAGATCTAGCATAATCCACCCCAGCAGGGCAAAAAGAATTGCACTTATGAGGATACCCAATAACCCCTTACTGCCGAAGTTAATAAAGAACTGTTGAATCTCTTGACCGGAAGCAAACCCAGCACCCATCACCGCGCCAATATAAGTTGCAGCAACTTGAAATGCTACCCTAATCTTCATGATATCCCCCCCTCACATCCTTATGGCCTCTTCCTCGTACTCATGCATAAATTCCTGTGAAGGAGGGAATAATCAAAGTAGGTGTTGACAATTTATGGTTATCGTAAATACTATTTGAGCTTATCGGTGCAGTTAAGATAGATTCCTCTATTTACGCATAGATAAGTGCGAAGGATGAGAAAGTAATGAGTATTCTTTCGGTCTTTACCGATTCGTCTAAGTACAAGGCTCACTTTGAAGATCTAGTCGGTACGCAAAAGATGGAAACGCGCCTAGCTGAAGTCTTAAAGACGGAGCGCCACCGTCCCTTAATTGTACTATGTATCGGCACCGACCGTTCCACTGGGGATGCTTTGGGGCCCTTGACAGGGACAAGCTTAAGCCGCTTGGCTCTGCCAAAACTGACTGTATTAGGCACCTTGGATCAGCCGGTCCATGCAACAAATCTAAGCGATAATATCCAGTATATTCAAAGCTGTTATCACAATCCCTTTATTGTTGCCATCGATGCCTGCTTAGGAAAAATGGACTCGGTTGGCAGCATTACCTTAGCAAACGGGCCTCTTAAGCCCGGTGCCGGAGTCCATAAAGACCTTCCTGCTGTAGGCGAAGCTCATTTAACAGGTATTGTTAATGTAGGCGGATTTATGGAGTATATGGTCCTTCAAAATACAAGGCTTGGATTAGTTTGGAAAATGGCAAATAGTATCAGCAATCTACTTGCTAATGCTTATATAAAAACAAGGATTTCCTAGCTAAAAGCTACGGAAAATCTTTTGCGCATTTATAATTTTAAAGGTTCAACGTAAAAAGCTATCTCTGCCATAAAGAGATAGCTTTTTACGTAAAGCGTTGCATGGTGGCTTTCCAACTTAATATTTACTTCTTAATATTTACTTTATGATGCATTCTATTCTACTATTACCTACACGCTGATGGTTTCCTTAGCCTTATTGATTACCTTCTTTTCCTCCTCGGAAAGATGATAAGTTGATTCACCCTTTACAACCGGCTTTGCATATACTCTTGATTCTTCGCGATTATTAATCGAAGAGAGTACAACCCCGTTACCTTCTTGATTTAGCATTGCCAGGGCAAAACTAAGTTCGCTTCCCATATTTTCAAAAGCACTAAAACGTATCAGTTCGGTCCTGTCCACCGAGGCCCGTAGTTTGCTTTCAACTAGATCTGTCCTTTTTTCGAGACTGTTTAATTCTGTGCTGTTTTGTTTAACTTCTTTTATATATTCTTTAAGCTCTTGATCTAATGAGCTTCCGTCCAGGAATGTCTGGAGTGCCAAATATGCCTTCTGAAACTTTTTTAGTTTACCGCTTAAAGAAATCGTCAGGAATAATTGGATTATATACAACAAGCCAAGAACGGCAATGGCCCAATAGTATAGAGGTATCTGTTCAATATTCATAAACTCTCCTCAGTTCTGCTTATTCATTTTCTTGAAAATAAATTTTCATTTTGACTTAGAGTTCGTTCAGAAATCAAATATAACCGGCAATCCTGACTATAATAGCCCGGTAAAAATAATCGTTAAGGGAATCGCTATAAATATTCCCGGTAATAGATTACCCACCTTTATTTCTTTAATTTCAAGAATGTTTATCCCGATACCAACGATCAAAAGACCGCCGGTTGCGCTCATTTCAGCAATTACCGGGTCTGAAAGTATTCCTTGCAATAACGCAGCGGAAACAGTTATCCCTCCCTGGTAAAGAAAAACAGGAACTGCCGACACCAAAACTCCTAACCCCATGGAAGATGCCAAGACAATCGAAGATATTCCATCCAGCAAGGATTTTGCATAAAGGATATCGTGAACGCCTTTTAACCCACTTTCGAGAGCTCCCATAATAGCCATTGCTCCTACACAAAACATTAGACTGGAGGAGACAAATCCTTTGGTAAAGGTACCGCCATTTCCTCCTTTTGCTAATCTTTTCTCGAGAAGCCGGCCTAATTGCTGAAGCCGCAATTCAATATCTATCCATTCACCAAGTATACCACCAATAACTAAACTCGCAATTACCACGATAGGATTGTTGGTTCCCATGGCCATACTTAACCCAATCAAGATAACCGCTAATCCGATTCCCTGAATAACCGTTTTTTTCATCTTCTCTGGTAGGGCCTTGCCAAATATGATTCCCAAGCATGACCCGATAATAATTGCTAACGAATTTACGATAGTTCCAAGCACCCAATCACCTTCAAAATTATGTAGAACAGTTTTGTATACTAAATTTCTTTGAACATTTTTTAGGGCATTATGATATTTTACGCGGAACATTTTTGATAATTATTAGGATTATAGCCTATGAGACCAAAGATTTCAATAAAATTGTATAGTTATGTTATTTGGCTAAGAGCGATCTTTTTATTCCCATTAGTCAGTCATCGAAAGTGTTCCCAACAAATAATTAGCTACACTGCAATATCAGTGTAGCCTAAAAGAAGAAACTTCTTAAAATTCTAAGATGGTGCCTTATCCATCCGGTGTCTTCAGCTCAGCCTCCCAGATAGGCCTTGCGGATCTCATCGCTCTCGGACAATTCTTGGCCGGTGCCGGAGATTGAGATGGAGCCGGTCTCCAGCACATAGGCCCGATCTGCAATAGATAAGGCCATCTGAGCATTCTGCTCCACAAGAAGTACAGTGGTTCCGGCCTTGTTCATCTCTTGGATAATGGTGAAGATTTGCTCCACCAGAATAGGCGCAAGGCCCATGGAGGGCTCATCCAGCATCAGAAGTTTGGGCCGGCTCATCAGTGCCCGGCCTATGGCCAGCATCTGCTGCTCACCTCCGGAGAGTGTGCCCGCAACCTGTCTGCGGCGTTCCAGAAGCCGTGGAAAAAGAGCGTAGACTTTTTCCATTTCGGCCTTGATACAACCGGAAGGACAGGTATATGCCCCCATATCCAGATTTTCCTGGACGGTCATCTGCAGAAAAATGCGCCGACCCTCGGGGACATGAGCCAGACCGTGTTCCACGATCTTGTGGGGTGCCGTGGAAGTGATGTCTTTTCCCAGGAAGTTTATGCCGCCTGTCTTGGAACGCAGTAAGCCGGAAATAGTTTTTAGGACGGTGCTCTTTCCGGCGCCATTGGCCCCTATCAGAGTTACTATCTCACCCTCGTTGACCTCCAGGGAGATACCCTTTATGGCGTGTATCGCACCGTAAAAGACGTTTATATCATCGACTTTCAACATAGTGGTCAGCCCTCCCTCTTCTTGCCTAAATAAGCTTCGATGACTTGAGGGTTGTTCCGGATCTCGCTGGGGGTGCCTGTGGCGATTACTTTGCCGAAATTAAGCACGCTTATTTTCTCGCAAATGCCCATGACCAGATTCATGTCGTGCTCAATGAGCATAATTGCGATCTGAAAGGTATCACGAATCTTCACGATATTATCCATTAATTCGGCTGTCTCGGAGGGGTTCATCCCGGCGGCAGGTTCATCCAGGAGCAGCAGCAAGGGTTGCGTAGCTAAGGCGCGAACTATCTCAAGTCTGCGTTGGGCGCCATAGGGCAATGATCCCGCCTGCTTCTCCGCCAGGCTCTCCATATCGAAGATGGACAAAAGCTCCATGGCCTTCTCATGTGCACGCTTCTCGCCTTTCCAGTAAGCGGGGAGGCGGAGAATGCCATTCCACATACCGTAGTTGATATGATTATGCATGCCAAGCTTTACATTGTCCTCAACCGATAGATTTGAGAAAAGACGGATGTTTTGAAAGGTCCGGGCGATACCGGCTTTGTTTATTTGTACTGTAGTCATATTGTGGGTATCACGGCCATCCAGCAGGATGGTGCCTTCGGTAGGCTGATAGACTTTGGTAAGCAGGTTGAACACAGTAGTCTTTCCTGCGCCATTGGGGCCAATGAGTCCGGCAATCTCCGTAGGTTCGATGGTCATGTTGAAACCATTAACAGCCATAAGTCCGCCAAAGTTTATACCTAGGTTGCGGGCTTCCAGCACCGGCGGCGTGTCCACATCACGCTCAGGAACACTGTTGGTGGAGGGCACGGAAACCATCTCTGTCTCAGTTCTGTTAGCTTTGTCCATTTTCCGTACCTCTCTTTCCTTTTCTGTATTTTGAGGGAAGCAACCTTTCCCTTAAAGCCCGTAAATGGCTCTTAAAGTTATCATTGTTGGTGGCCAGCATCATAAGGATGAGAACGATTGCATATAAAAGCATACGGTAGCTGTTAAACTGACGCAGCATCTCGGGAAGTATGGTGAGTACGGTGGCGGCGATGATCGAGCCCCGAATATTACCCAGACCTCCCAGGACCACAAAAACAAGAATCAGGATCGAGGTATTGAAGCCGAACTTAGAGGCAATGATGGTGGAATAATTCATGGCAAACAACGTACCTGCGGCACCGGCTAGGGCGGCGGAGGTGACAAAAGCCATCAGCTTGTACTTAGTGACGTGGATACCCACACTCTCCGCTGCAATGCGGTTGTCGCGCAACGCCATAATGGCCCGTCCTGAACGGCTGTCAATCAGATTAAGAACGATAAACAGAGTAATCAGGATGAGGACAAATCCCATGGTGAAAGTGGATAGCTTGGGTATACCGGTGATTCCTAGGGGGCCGTCGATAATTACTCTGCCGCCGTCACCAAGGTTCAGGGCATTAGAGTCGGTAAGAAAGCTAAAGTGCAGCCCTGCTTTATCTTTCCCTACATAAAGGATGTTGGTAATATTTTTTATAATCTCCCCGAAAGCCAGAGTGACGATGGCCAAATAGTCGCCTTTAAGACGCAGGACAGGTATCCCGATAAGGAAACCGGCTATTCCGGCGAAAAGAGCACCTACGATAAGAGCTACGATTAAGCGCAGGAGCGTGATGGGTATGATATGCTCCAAGCTTATAGCAGCCACCACACCCGCAAAGGCACCGACGCTCATAAAACCTGCATGACCTAAAGACAGCTCACCCAGTATGCCTACGGTCAGGTTCAGCGAAATCGCCAGGATCACATAGGCGCAGATTGGAACCAGCTGCCCTTGAAGGGAGGAGCTGATATTGCCGCCGCTTATAAGCAATTGGACAATAATATAAGACACTATAACAAGAGCGTAAGTGAAGATGTTGTTACGTGTAGTTTTTTTCACTGTTATCATAGCAGCTACCTCATACTTTCTCGTTGATCTGTTTGCCCAGAAGACCGGTGGGCTTGACCAACAAAGTAAGAATAAGGACGGAGAACACGATGGCATCGGAAAGTTGCGTAGAGATATAACCCTTGCCGAATATTTCGATGATACCCAAGAGTATTCCCCCGATCATAGCGCCGGGTATGGAGCCGATGCCGCCAAGCACGGCGGCAGTGAAAGCCTTGATGCCGGGCATGGAGCCCGTGGTGGGCATCAAGGTGGGATAAGCGGAGCAGAGGAGAACGCCGGCAATCGCCGCCAGAGCAGAGCCGATGGCAAAGGTGAAGGAGATGGTGAAGTTAACGTTGATGCCCATTAGCTGAGCCGCTCCCTTGTCCTCCGAGCAGGCGCGCATAGCCTTGCCCATTTTGGTCTTCCCTGTGAACCAGGTCAGCGCGACCATAATTATAAGACAGGCGACGATAGTGACAATAGCAATGACGGAGATAGTCAGCCGGCCGTCGAAAAGTTTCAGTGATCCATTTCCTACTACTGATGTAAACGCCTTGGGATTAGAGCCCCAGAGCAATAAAGCGGCATTCTGCAGAAAATAACTGACACCTATCGCTGTAATAAGCACGGCCAAAGAGGGGGCTGAGCGCAGCGGCTTATAGGCTAAGCGTTCTATGGTCACCCCTAGGATAGTACATACCACCACGGCGAGAAGCACTCCGACGACTGGGTGCAGATTCCCCCGGGTGGTGGCGAAGAAAGTAATATAGGCACCGACCATGATCACATCGCCATGGGCAAAGTTCAGCATTTTTGCAATGCCATAGACCATTGTATAGCCCAGGGCTATGATGGCATAGACGCTACCAAGACTGAGTCCGCTGATTAGAAAGGAAAGAAAGGTCATAACACACACACCTTCATTTAGTTTGAGTATATTCGGAAAAGGGTGCACATGAAGGATAAAGGGCTGCCGAGCACAAACTCGGCAGCCCTCTCAACAAACCATTTGAAAGGGCAGCATTCTCTTAATCCATACCGACGTAAGTGCCCTTTTCAATAACCATGCCCTTAGGGGTCTTAGAAACTTCACCAGTAGCAGCCCACGTCATTTTCTCACCGGTAAGTCCGTCAACAGAAATAGTGGGGAATACTTGAATCAGTTTCTCAGTGATATCGGCGGCCTTCATGTCGGGGGTGATGCCGGCAGTCTCAATGGCTTTCTTGTAGGCATACACGACGTCATAACCGTCGGCGGCGAACTGATTGGGAGTCTCTTTAAATTTCTCCTGATATTTCTTGACAAAGTTGACAGTGCGCTCATCGGTAGCGTCGGCACTGAAGGGGGTCAGCAGCATAACGCCTTCAGCCAGGGATGCATCAAAATTCTCGAGAGTCAGGATGCCGTCCATGCCGTCCACACCGAAGTATTTGGGGGAGTAGTCCATAGACTTAGCCTGCTGGAGTATCAGAGAAGCCGGGGTATAATACATAGGCAGGAAGATTAAGTCGGCGCCGTTTTTCTTGGCGTCGGCCAGCTGAACGGAAAAGTCGGTCTGGCTGTCCTCGGTAAAGGTGGTTGTGGAGACGATCGCCAGGTTCAGTTCTTTGGCCTTGGCGGCGAAAGTATTATAGATTCCCTTGGAATATACATCGTCATTCTTGTAGATTATCGCAATTTTTGTGCCAAGCTTTTTGTCAGCGATATACTGAGCGGAAGCTGAACCCTGGTTGGGGTCGGCGAAGCACATCTGATAGACATTATCCTTACCCTCGGTGACAGCGGGAGCGGATGCGGAGGGAGTCAGGGCAAATATCCGGTCTTTAAAAGTCTCGGCACTGGTGGCTACACCGGGCGTGCTGGTCACGGAGCCGAGGGAAATTTGCATACCCCAGTCCTTCAGCTTGTTGTAAGCATTAACGGCCTTCTCGGCGTCATGCTCATCATCTTCATATCTGAGTTCGAACTTGATGCCGCCCAAGGCATTAATCTCGTCAACAGCTATCTGCGCGCCATTCTTGGCCGCGTTGCCATAGATGGCTGCACCACCGGTCAGAGGACCGGTACCGCCAAGCTTAAAGGCGGCTGCAGCCGGTTCTTTGCCGCCTGCGTTGGATTTTTCTCCGGCAGGAGCTTTATCTGTGCCTCCGCAACCGGACAGAAGACCAAGGGTCAGGACGAGAGAGAATACGATACCGAACATTCTTTTCATTATACCTTCTCCTTTTAACAGATTTTATGATTATTCAGGTTTGCGAAAATATCAACAATGTAATAGCACATATTCTCTTGAATTATGTTGCGACTACAAAGCCGTAGACAATTCCGGCCCCCAAATAATCAGAAAGATAAGATAAGTTTAGCTTTCAAGTGTCTGCCTGTCAAGGTAAATATTATGCAACAGATAAATATTTTTATACAAAAGAATATAACAGATCTAACTGACGAATATTACGCATTATGTCATTAAAAATGTTTGATGTGTCATCCATATAAGAAAAACCGAGGCAGAGCCTCGGTCCTTTATTGTCCTTTAACGTCAGAAATCTTATATTCGTAACCATGAAGTCCCTTATAATACTCTGGATACATTTCTCTAATACTCTGGATACATTTCTCCGCCGCATTTTTCACTGCAGAACTGCGGTGGCACGGTTGAGTCCCCATCATCCATAGCATCAAATTCCCTTACTACTTCTAGCGGGATCTCCTCTTGCTCATCACACTGTAAACAAACATATTTGACCGAACTCTTCAGCAGGCTTCTCTCGCTTTGGGGCTACTTCTTTTTGCTGAGTTTGCGTTTTTTTGATACCGGTGAAATTATTGATCATCCTTTCTAGGCATGCTCTGCTTGTCTCGCATTTGGCGTGCTTTATTTTTAGTTGTCCGTCTTTTAGGCAGACTTCACCCTTGTATTCATAATAACATTGGCAATGGGGACATACCATTGGTCTTTTCCTATTTGCTCTTTAATTCTTTGCTCCCATTTCCTTCGCGTTACCGTCTTTTTTACTTTTGCGAGCCATTTCCTTACCTCTTTTTGCCAAACGGAAACTAGAGTATTGCATTGCGGTTTAATAACGAGAGTATACACCAAAATAACGGTTCGTTTTAAATTGCTTAACCGGTATGTGCACGATTAATCGCGGGGTCTCGCGAGATTAACACTTCTACGATGAGTGTTTACCGTTTCTCTTGTCCATTATTTTTATCGTGATACTTAAAAGTATCATACAGAATGTCATATTCCTCAATCCGATGTAAGGCAATGGCGGGGCGACGAATATAACGACCAATATATCCGAGTTGTACTTTTACATTTCCTTTCTGTTTCGAGGCATAAACATAGAAGCCTTCTCCACTTTCCTTCATTCCACCCATTGTTACAAGCATATGGACAGGGGGGTTGAAGTTAATTCGGGAGCCAAACGTAGAAGTCCCGTAAAGACTCCCGGAGTTAATTTAAACTTCTTCTTAAACCACTCTTGAATAATTCTAACGGCTTTAGCCATCAAAGGTTTTAGCAACTGCCGGTGTTTTTGAAAGATAACCCTTAATCCCTCGTCTATTGCAAAGATGATATGCCGGTGATTAACCTGCATAACATCCTCTGCCATCATCCGGCTCCATTCCTCTGTCTCCCCACTGGAACATGTTGTGCAGAATCTCCCCTTGCACCGGTAAGGTACTACTCGCACATCATGACAGCCTTCACATACTAAAAGCTTGAACCCATTTTTAGGGCTGCCACAATTACGGGACTTTTCAACTTCTTTAACCACAATAGGTCTTATTCGAGTTCCGTATTTCTCTATAAATCGATCCCAATGTTTATGCTCATCGAAAAATATCCGTCTCAAAATGTTTGCTTCCATAACTCCATTTTACCGAACGCGCAAGTAAAGGGGGAACCCTCCACCGAACTTATACTTTCTGATTAAATAAAAAAATGTTCCACGTGGAACATTTTTAGTCAACCTGTATATTCCAGAGTTCAAGGAGCCGGTTGAACTCATCCTCTGAAAAATACTCGATCTCTATTTTGCCTCGCCCAGAGTTGCCCTTCACTTTTACTTTGGTCTGAAATGAATGCCTAAGCTTATCTTCAATTTGATTAAAAAGGTAAGAGGGCTTCTTGGGTGGTTGTGGCTTCTCTTTCTCTTTTTCCTCGGAATACTTTTCTATCAGTTTTTCTAACTCCCGAACCGGTAAATTCTCTTTAGCTATTTTTTCCGCTAACAAAACTTGTAAAGATTTATCTTTTATCCCGAGTAAGACCTTTGCATGTCCAAGAGTAAGTTTATAATTTTGTAGTAAATAAAGGATCGGCTCCGGAAGTTGAATAACTCGGAGAAGGTTAGCAATAGTGGGTCTTCCTTTGCCCACTCTCTCCGCCACTTGTTCCTGCGTTAACCCATATTCTTTGATTAATCTGGCATAAGCCAGCCCTTCTTCTACAGGGGAAAGATCTGAACGTTGTATGTTCTCGATTAGAGCCTTTTCAGCCAACTCCTGTTCACTACCTGTTTGTATCAAACAGGGGACCTTAGTCAGCTCCGCCAGTTTCGCTGCCCTGTAACGTCTTTCGCCTGCAATAATAACATATTCATCCCCCTTGGGTTGAACAAGAATAGGTTGAAGCAAACCATGAACCCTAATGGAAGCAGCCAGCTCTGCCAGACTTTCTTGATCGAATCCCTTTCGCGGCTGATCCGGGTTTGGCATTATTTTGGTCAGTTCAACCTCCCGGATGTTACTTTCTCCTACCGGTTCGGCACCAATCAAAGCTTCCAAACCTCTTCCTAAGGCTTTTTTAGACACGTTGTAGCACCTCCTCGGCCAAATCCCTATATACCTCGGCCCCCCGTGAACGATTGTCATAAAGCACTATTGGTTGTCCATGACTTGGGGCCTCTCCTAATCTTACGTTTCTCGGTATAATAGTTGAAAATACTTTACTCTTAAAATACTTTTTTACTTCATCGACAACTTGGATACCTAGATTTGTGCGTGCATCGAACATTGTTAAAAGCGCCCCTAAAATATTAAGATTCGGGTTAAGACTTCTCTTGACTCGATTAATTGTATCCATGAGCAAGGTTAACCCTTCCAGTGCATAATACTCACACTGTACCGGGATCAATACATCGGTGGCAGCTGTCAAGGCGTTTAAAGTAAGCAGCCCTAGGGAAGGCGGACAATCAATTAAGATAAAGTCATAGTCGTCTTTTATATCTGTTAAAGCATTAGCAAGTCTTCCTTCCCTCTTCTCAAAAGTCACCAGCTCTATTTCCGCACCGGCTAACTCGATTTTTGCCGGTGCAATAAACAAGCCTGTTAGTTCGGTTTTTTTTACGACCTTGACAAGGGGAACTTCATTAATAAGTACATCATAAATGCTATCGGCAAGCTTATTCTTCATTATACCGCAGCCACTGGTGGCATTACCCTGGGGATCAAGGTCGATAAGCAACACTCTCTTTCCCAATTCAACTAGACAAGCACTTAGATTGATTGCGGTAGTAGTTTTGGCTACACCGCCTTTTTGATTAGCGATAGCAATAATCTTACCCATGTGCAACCTCCCTTCGTGAGCAAATAGCAATTGTTCTAAAAGCCGCTCTCATACTTTCCTACTAATATTATCAAATCACACTTAATAAAACTAGGGTATTTTATAAGATCCTTTGCATTCCTCTTGATGACATTAAAGAAAACCCGGCTTCGCCGAGCTTTAGCGAAAGCGAAGTCGCTGGTTGCCCTTATGCGCCCGCAGACTTATACTTGCTGACTAGCAAAAAAAGCACCCCTAAGAGTGCTTTCTCCTATTAAAGCAAAGGCTTCTTGGCAGGTGTTCCCGCTTTTCGGGGATAAGCCTTTGATGTGGGGGAAATTTTCTCGATATGAATAATAGCCCGATGTTCTGCTTCCACTCCTAAATTTAAACGCTTAACCTCCTTGATTTCTGCCCCTAAAACTTGCAGTGCTTTTCTTGCTTCAGCAATCTCTTCATCTACTTGGGACCCCTTGGCAGCTAAAAATGTACCACCTATTTTGAGGAGAGGAACTGCATATTCCAGCAAAACAGGTAAACGGGCCACAGCCCTAGAAGTTACACACTCAAAAGATTCCCTGAAACGGGGATCTCTGGCGAAATCTTCAGCCCGTGAGTGTACAGTCTCGGTATTCTCCAGTCCTAATTCATTGATAACAACTTTAAGAAAATCAAGACGTTTAGCCAAAGAATCAACCAAGTAAACTTTTACTTCCGGCATAATAATCTTCAACGGAATACCGGGAAACCCAGCTCCGGTACCAATATCAGCTAATCTATTACCCAGTTGACAACAATCCCGTCCCCCTGTTACCACTGCTAAAGACATAGAATCAACGAAATGTTTTAAGATAATTTCTTCGGGCTCCGTAATACTTGTTAAATTCACCTTTTCATTCCATTCGACTAATAAGTCTCCATAGCTAGAAAACTGTTCAATTTGCTTATTAGTAAGTTCTATTCCTAGTTTTTCTAGGGTTAGTTTATAAAGGAGCTCCTTGTGCTCAGGTAGCATTGATCTGCCCCCTTCTACGTCTTTGTTCAAGATAAACAAGGAGAACGGAAATATCCGCCGGGTTTACACCTGTGATCCGTGAGGCTTGGCCAACATTAGTGGGGAATACTTCCTTAAGCCTTTGTTTTCCCTCTGTTGAAAGACCCTTAATTTCATCGTAATTAATGTCAGGGGGAATCAGCCGTTCCTCCATCTTGGCAAATCGTTCAATTTCATTAAGTTGCTTTTCAATATAGCCGGCATATTTAATCTCAATTCCGGCCTCCAATAAGGCTTCCTCTTCAATTTCCGCAAGCTCCGGCATAAGTTGTTTTATCTCATTTATCGTTATTTCCGGCCTTCTCATCAATTCTTCAGCTGTTACGCCACCGTGAACAGGAGTAGAATCAACCGAGGCCAATACCTTTACTAATTGCTCATTACGCGGTGAAAAGGTGGTCTGTCTCCACAATTGATGAACCTGAGATATGGTAGCTTTTCTTCTTTGAAAAATCTCCCACCGTTCATCATCAACCAGGCCGATTTCTCGCCCCCGAGGAGTTAAGCGTAAGTCCGCATTATCCTGTCTTAAGATAAGACGATATTCGGCTCTTGAAGTAAGCAGTCGATAGGGCTCTTTTACCCCTTTATTGACTAAATCATCAATGAGTACTCCCAAATAACCTTCTGAACGGCGTACAATAAACGGTTCCTTCCCTTTAGTCCTTAGGGCCGCGTTGATACCGGCCACCAGTCCTTGAGCTGCAGCCTCTTCATACCCCGAAGTTCCATTTAATTGACCGGCTGTGAATAACCCAGGAATCTTTCTTGTTTCCAGGCTCAAAAATAGTTGATGCGGTTTAACAATGTCATACTCAATGGCATAACCCGGTCGTAGTAGTTCAGCCTTTTCCAATCCTGGTATACTATGCAAAATCTCATACTGGATTTCTTCCGGCATACTGGTAGATAATCCGGCTATATAAAGCTCCTCACTATCCCATCCCTCCGGTTCAAGAAAAATCTGATGAGAAGATCGCTCAGCAAAGCGCACCACTTTATCCTCAATGGAAGGACAATAGCGTGCACCAATTCCTTCGATTTTCCCCGAATACATAGGTGCCCGATGAAGATTATCTTGAATAATTTTATGGGTATCGGAAGTAGTATAACCTAACCAACAAGGAATTTGTTTATCTACATCCCTTCCCCAGAACTTACTCTCCGTAGGCATGAAAGAATAACGCCAAGGAATGGAGTCCCCCTGCTGAATGGTAAACTTGGAAAAGTCCACAGAACGACGGTGAATCCGTGGCGGTGTACCTGTCTTAAAACGTTCCAGCTCCAGGCCAAGTTTCTTTAACTCCCCGGTAAGGTTCATTGCAGTCTGTTGTCCATTGGGACCACCTTCGTACATCGTGTCTCCGATAATAATACGTCCCCGTAGATAGGTACCGCTGGTCAATACAATATTAGGGGCCTCATAGCGTGCGCCTGTCCGGGTAACTATTCCACTGACGGATCCATCTTTTGTTTCGATCTTCTCAACAAGAGCTTGGAGCAGGGTTAAATTCTTTTGACCGTAAATAACTTCCCTCATATTAAGATGATAAGCTTGTTTATCTGATTGAATCCGTAGAGCATGAACTGCAGGACCCTTGCCAGTATTAAGCATTCTGACTTGGAGGGAAGTCTGATCTGCAGTAATCGCCATTTGTCCGCCTAAAGCATCTATTTCCCTCACCAGATGGCCCTTTGCCGGTCCCCCCAAGGAAGGATTACAAGGCATATGAGCAATGGTGTCAAGGCTTAAGGTAATAAGCAGCGTTTGGCACCCTATGCGTGCGGCTGCCAAAGCTGCTTCACAGCCGGCATGTCCGGCACCTACTACTATGACATCATATTTACCTGCAAAGTATTCCACTATTCCTCCTACTTTCCTATACAAAATCTTGAGAATATATCATCCAATAAAGTTTCCTGAACATTATCACCGGTAATTTGCGAGATTTCTTGAAGTGCTTGACGGATATCTATGGAAACCAAATCCCAAGGCAGATTTCTTCTTACTGACTCGTGGCCGCTTTGCAAAGCTTGCAATGCCTTTTCCAATGAGGAGATTTGTCTAATATTCGAAAGCAAAGGCTCCTTAGCCCGTTCATCCCTACCCTGATAAACCCGCTGCTTAATTTCTTCCTCTAACTCGTTAAAGCCAACCCCTTCTTTTACTGAAAAGGGTATCCAAACACCAGAATTAAGATCGTAAGAATCAAGCATCTCTTGCCGTTTCCTATAATCGGAAAACATATCTATTTTGTTGATCAAAACTATACAATTATTGCTATATTTTTGTAAAATCTCCTTTTCTTCGGGCATAAGGTCCTGACCTGCCTGAATCAGCAAAAGAATCAGGTCGGCCTTCTTCATAGCTTTCCATGAACGCTCAATACCAAGTCTTTCAACAAGGTCTTCGCTTTCACGAATTCCCGCCGTATCCACAAGTTGCAATAATATCCCCCCGACATTGACCGACTCGCGGATTTCATCTCTGGTAGTTCCGGGGATATCTGTAACAATAGCCCTCTCTTCCTGCATAAGAGCATTGAGAAGACTGGATTTGCCAACATTCGGCTGTCCTACAATAACTGTCAGCATCCCTTCCCTCAAAATTTTACCTGTTTTGCTGCCATTTAATAATTCCTGACTTAAATCAATTCCCTTTTGGATTCGCAGTAAAAGGGAATTGCGATCGAGGCTTTCTACATCATCTTCGGGAAAGTCGATGCCCGCCTCGATAAAGGCCAGTGTCTCAAGCACTTGCTCCCGCAAGGCGGAAATTCTTTGGGATAGATGACCTCCCATCTGATTAAGTGCCAGATTAGCGGAAATATCCGTTTTTGCGGCAATCAGATCCACAATCGCTTCGGCCTGGATTAAATCCAACTTACCGTTAAGAAAGGCTCTTTTCGTAAATTCACCGGCTTCGGCAATTCGGGCGCCTAATTTTAGACAAGCCTCCATAATCCGTTCTGCTACATAGAGGCCGCCATGACAATTGATTTCATAAACATCCTCACCGGTAAAAGAGCTGGGGGAATGCATTCTGCCAATAAGCACTTCATCAAGAAGCCGGTCATTATCATAAAAATGCCCCAGGTGAAGAGTATAATTATTATTTTCTTGCCAACGCTTCCGGTTACGAGGAACAAAGGTTTTTTCGATAATATCCCGGGCTTGTGGGCCGCTTAATCTTAAAACATGAATACTTCCTTCCCCTAAGGCCGTCGCTAAAGCAATAATCGTATCATCCACAAGGATCCGCTCCACTTCAATCAATAATTCTACCGGGGAACGATCCCTGTGTCGTTCCCTACAATTTACCACCACTAAACACTAATATACCAATAAACATAAAAGAGAATACAGGCAAAGAAAAAGAGGGGTTACCTTACCCCTCAGGAAATCTCTTTTGACCGCTTTAAGGAAATAACCACTTTACGATTGGGCTCTTCCCCTTCACTAAAGGTAGAGATTCGAGCATCATCTTGCAAAGCAGTGTGGATAATCCGTCTTTCATGAGGATTCATAGGCTCTAGGACTACTCGAGTTCCGGTACGCTTTACTTTATCGGAAAGTCTCTTAGCCAAACGAACTAGGGTTTCTTCGCGCCGTTGACGATAGCCTTCCACATCAATAATAATCCGTACTCTTTCCGAAAGCTGCTTAGCTACAGCCAAATTAGCCAAATATTGGAGCGCCTCCAATGTGTCACCGCGTCTTCCGATTAAGATGCCAAGCTCTTCTCCACATATATCAATAAGCCAATGCTGACCTTGTTGGGTGTATTTTAATTCTGCATCTACACCCATAGCCAAACATACATCTTTTAAAAATACACAAGCCAATTCGCCGGGACAATCCTCGTAACTGACACGTACTTTAGCGAGGGTGGTACCTAATAAACCAAAAAGTCCCTTTTTAGTTGGTTCTTCTAATACCTCAATCTTTACCTGATCACGCTCAACGCCTAATTCATTAAGACATGCACTTATGGCCTCTTCCACAGTTTTACCTGTTTTTTCAGCAACTCTCATGGATATCCTCCCTTATCACCGAACTAACCCTAGGCAGCAGCTTCCGCCGTTTCCTTATCAAGTTTGCGATTGATGTAAATCTGTTGAACAATCGAAACAATATTCATAGTTACGAAATATAAAGCAAGACCAGAAGGTACTGTCCAACTGATATAAGCCATAAAAACCGGCATGAAATATAGCATTGTTTTCTGAGTGGATTGAGCGACATCCGCTTTCCCGTCTTTCTTCGTATTCACAGCGGGATTGGACATAGTACTCAGTTTAGTTTGAATAAATGCTGATGCACCGGCTAAAACGGCGAGAACTATATTATGATTCTCAGTAATGTTGAACCATAGAAATATAGCCTGACTGGGATCTGAAATATAATTACCAAAAGTAAACAAGGTTCGATATAAGGCCCAAAAAATAGGCAACTGAACTATCAAGGGAAGACAACCACCGGCAGGGTTTACATTATGCTTTTTGTACAATTCCATCATTTCTTGGTTAAGTTTATCTGGTTGATTTTTATATTTTTTTTGAAGTTCCTGAAGTTTTGGCTGAATTTCCATAGTTTTACGCATTGATTTCATCTGTTTCCAGGTTAGAGGGTAAATTATTGTTTTAATAATAATAGTTAAAAGAATAATTGCTAAGCCAAAACTCCCGAATCCAATCAAATCCGTTAAATTATATAACCACTTTAATAATTCTGTCATCCATTGTACAAATATACTCACAAGAACCCTCCTTAAACTGGATCATATCCACCGGGGTGAAAGGGATGGCACTTAGAAATCCTGACAATGGATTTTCCCACTCCTTTGATTACCCCATATTTTTTTATGGCCTGGATAGAATATTCAGAACATGTAGGATAAAAACGACATGAAGGTCGTTTTAAAGGGGAAATAAATTTTTGATAAAAACGAATTAAACCGATAAGTAAAGTTTTCATTGTGTTTTACCCCGGTCCATTAATGACCTGTGCCTTTTTCAAGCTTTTTAAAATACTATTTTCTACTTGGCTATATGAAACTCCTTTAATGGATGAGCGTGCAATACAAATAATTTGGGTATTATCTTTAATCTCAAGAAGATGATTACGCATAACCTCGCGCATTAAACGCTTGGCCCGATTGCGTACTACGGCATTTCCGACCTTTTTAGAGGCAATAAATCCAAATTTAGAAGGGCCCTGTGTCACATAAATGACTACATATCTTCCGGAGAAACTTTTGCCCTGGGCAAAAACCTTTCTATAAAGAGATTTTTGACGCAATCTAAGATCTCTCTTTAACATGGCTCCTCCGTAGCTACAAAGTTTGTATTAAATAGTTTTACTCGCTGTACCCTATAATAAACCTAATCATAAGAATTTACTAATGAAAAAATAAAATGTATGGAAAAAGGCCACAAGATTGCGGCCTTAAGCTGATAATTTCTTCCGCCCCTTTAAACGACGGCGTTTAAGCACGTTTCTTCCGGTTGTACTACTCATTCTTTTTAAGAATCCATGTACTCTTTTATGGCGACGATTCTTGGGCTGCCAAGTTCTTTTCATTTTCTATTCGCACCTCCTTCAAAGGGAAAAAACAAAAAATAGCACATCTCTAGAAATTATACTCTAATATTTTTAAACCTGTCAAGGCGGAATACAATATTATTAGTGTGGATAACTTTTGGATTTAAAAAGTTATCCACCTGTGAATAAATAATCTTTATAACTAACTTCCTGTTGATAACCCTTTGAAAACTTGGTATTATGTTTTTACACCGCCTAGAAATATGAAGTTCTAACTCAATTCTTTTATACACAGCAACTATTTTAATAAGTTATCCACAAATGTGTA
>NZ_CEVWNY010000040.1:0-23781 GCF_982384815.1 Desulfitobacterium sp.
CCCCATGCTATGTATCCACTGAATCAGTTCACCTTCAAAGTTTGTTTGCCCTACTTGGATAGGAATTCCGGCATTTTGAGCCATGCTAATCAATGCCTGGTTAATATCCTCTAAGGTTTGGGTTCCATATTTGTCCGGTTCTCTCCGGCCTAATAAATTCATATTGGGTCCATGCAATACCCAGATCTTTCCCATTCTTTTCACTTCCTTAATAGAAACCGTATATCTCAAAATTTTACCATAATTTTAGCATACGCACCAGTAGAACTAAAAAATACAAAAGATCCTTCATTCGTTCCCTTCAGGATAACAACTTTTTGGTTGTCCTGAGTAACGGCAAGGATCTTTTTATAATTTATCACCCCGCGCTTTTGCTAAAGGTTAGGTTGGCTTGGTCTAATATCAGAGCGCAGCTCACTTATTTGGGAGAGCTCCCCCCCATTCTGTGATTCCGTCCGCGGGCGATCGCTCATTAGGCGTGGTGAATGGATGATATTTACGTTGCTGAGCATAATTTGTACTTCACAAGGACCATTGACACCGTGAGGCTGGACTTTACGAATTTCGGTTCTGGGCACAGTAAGATGAATTTCGTGGGGGACTTTACTCTCCCCGATTCGTTTGATCCGAAATTTTACCCCTTCAATTTCCATTTCCACATCATCAAGTTTGTCCCCCGAAAAATCTGTCCCTCGATCAGGTGTTACTTCCGCATATTGTTCAATGCCTTTGGCATTCGTTGCCCGTGGAAGATAGACTTTTTGACCAATCTGTAGATAATCCGGATTTAGTCCGGGGTTAGCTAGTTTCCACTCATCACAGGTCCCCCCCAGCCTTTGGGCTAGACGGTAAAAGGTATCTCCCGGTTGAATCACATATTCCTGCACAGGGTCACCCCCTCTTACCCAGCTTATGATGCTAAAGGGTATTAGGTTCAGTGAAAAAATAGATCCTAAAAAGAATTTCTCCTCTTTCCGGGCTTAAGAGTGCTTCTTCTACTTGTATATTTTGACTTGTCAGCCCTTCGATCTTGCTTATACCATTTTCAATCCCCGTCCATGCCCCTTGGAGCCTGAAGCGAATTGATGCATAACTGAGCCCTGCTTGATTCTCGTCTGTGGCAATCCCCTCCAGTTGGTAAGAGCGAATTACCACTTCTTCGGCTTGAAAAGCTTGTGCACACTCGTCGATAACTTTAAGTAAGTCATCTTGTGCCGGTAATCCCTCAGCAAACCCACCTCGCCCGGCTGTGACAATTTGCGAATCTCCTTGGCGGAGTTCGATCTGAAGACTTTGGTAAATTTGCCAATCTAGAATTAATCCTCCTCCAATCAAACTAAGCAAAATTATAGCCACAACAAGAATTAGATTGCTGGATTTAAAGGTTTTCATATGTACTAACCACTACTCCTACTTCGTTCAGCCTTAAAGGTAAAGAAAATAGGCCTACTACCCAGTTCATAATTCAGCTGATAATCTACCAAATAGGCGTTCCGCCACCCTAGGGCTTCCAGATGGTGAAAAACTTTCTGTACTTCTAAAGATTCAGCCGCTGCTCCTTTTATCATTAAGGTCCTACCTTTTATCTCGATGTTGTCAAACTGAATTTGCTCATTATTTAAAACTGCTAAATCCCTCAAATCATTTCCCACCCTGGTGGAATTCCCCATTGCGTCTTCCCAAGCTTGCCTTAAGGCCCTTTCATCTTGTTCCGCAGCGGCTAAAGCAGCTTGATATTCACGAAGTTGATTAACCTCATTAGATCTTAACTCAAGACTCTGCTGAAAGGATACCAGGGAAGCGAACCCTAGGATGTTCAAAACTAAGACAAGTCCTATGATCACCCATTTTGTCCTTTCTTGACGTTTGCTAAGAGCCTTTATTCGCCAAAAATCATTTAAGAGGTCCCTCTCCCCCATGGCCATTCCCAAAACAGCCAGCTGCTTTTCCGGTTCTGACCCTCCCGGATGTTTTGGTGTCTCGGGACTGAGCAGATTAGGATGGATCTCTTCCCCCTTTTGCAGCAGGGGCTCTTTCCCCCGTAGACGCCGGTAATAAGCAAATATTCTTTGCCCCACTTTTTCCGATTCTTGCCCCTGTCCAAGGACAATTCTATGCAGTTCCACTTGTTCGTTTAAGGAGGAAAGATAAATCAGGATTCGATGAATCTCCTGATCCCATTCCTCATCACTGTAATATTGGGCCGCAGTCGGAAAGCTACGGGTAATCTCCGGAATTAAGCCCCGATAAAAAATATACTGGACTTGTCCCTCTTCTTGCCGCAATAAAAGGGTATTTTCATCCGGCAGCAAGCCATAGACTCCAGCCCAGGCAAGCTGGGAAAAGCTCACCTTATCAATCTCAAACCCCGCCGCTCCGAAGGCCGTTACAATAGGTTCAAAAACAGATTTTCTTATCCCTGATAGAACGACCCGTAAACCCCTATGAGAACCTTTTTCTTCCTGTATAAAATAGTCGTAAATCAGCTCGTCCTGGGGAATCGGAATCTCTTCTTCCGCTAAGTATTTAATTAGCCCCGATCTTTCTCCTTTGTGCGCCCAAGGTAGATGATACTCTCGAATGAACTGGTTCTGAATTTGTAGACCTATCCGTAGCTTAATGCGATAGCGCATCCCTAGTTCAGCCTTACGCTTCCTTAGGTATCCTTCTACAAGGTTCTTAAGTACCTCCTCTTGCCAAATATTGAACTCCCGCACTTCCGGAGGAAGGGGGATGACTTCAAACTTTGCTTCTGAACTAATCGATTCCCTATCTTTAGTTTTTGGAACATACCAAAGCCAGCGCAATTCATAATCTGTAATCTCCACACAAGCCCGCCACTGATACCGCGAGATCATCTTTAACCTCCTTCAGGAATGCTTCGCTTGCGCCATTTTAGCTGCACGAGAGTCTAATTGCCCAAAAAATTCTTGCGATCAAAAAAAGCTCCCATAGAAAGAAAGGATTTTATCTCCCCAAAAGAAAGCAATTAAAGCCCCACCTACAAGATGAGGGCCAAAAGGAATTTGTTCCCGAAAAGTTTTCTTGTTAAGAAGCAAAAACAATAAGCCAAAAATCGAACCGGCTAAACTAGCGATGAAAATAGCAATTAAAATTTTCGGCCACCCTAAAAAGGCCCCCAGAGCGGCGATTAGCTTGACATCACCTAAGCCCATACCCCCAGGATAGATAGAGGCGATTAACCAGAAGGCCCCCCCTGCCCCCAATGCCGTCCCTAAACTCTCCCACCCTGTTGGACCTTGAGGTAGAAAAAAGCCGGCAGCGATTCCGACCCCTAAAAGAGGTAAGGTGAAAATATCAGGTAGGCGAAAGGTATCCCAATCAATTCCTGCCAGCACCAATAGAATAGAAATAAAAAAGAAAGCAACTCCCAGTTGAAGAAACGATCCTGAACTTTCTTGATAGGCTGCTAAAAAATACAACACCCCATTCAATAACTCAAACAGGGGATAACGCCAGGAAATTTGCTCCCCGCACTTCCCACATCTTCCTCTTAAAATAACAAAGCTCAGGACAGGAATCAGTTCCCAAGGTCGCAGATTATGTCCACAGGTAGTACAGTGGGAACCTGGAAAAACTATGGATTCTCCTCTGGGTATTCGGTAAATAACTACATTTAAAAAGCTACCGACTAATAATCCAAATAAACCAAAAAAAATACTGAGTTCAATTCCCACTCTTTTCGTCCTTTCTTAATCGGTTTAGTTTGCTGAGCTCCACAGCACCGTATTTAGATCAGCTTTATATACTCTCACTTCCGCTGCTGCACCACTATCGGTTAAATAAAGCATGATCAGGTTAGTCTGAGCATCTTCCGGAATTAACCCATTTTGCAAGGCAGCGACGCCAAAACCCTTTTTATCGCCGGCCTCTTGCTGAGTAGTAGTTGTATCCAACTTGCCAATATATTTAGGAATAAGCACCGGAGCCGTAATTTTGCCATTATTAGCGGTTACATCACTTTTCTTCGGATAAATGCCATTTTCCACCTGATAGCGGTCTAAGGCGGATTTGATTTGGTGACCGGATGCAATATCTGAATTTTGACGTGCTATTTCCGAACTCGCGCTTACTCTGGGAATAACAATAGCCGACAACATAGCTATGATAAAAACCACCATTAGGACTTCCACCAAGGTAAAGCCCTGTTGTGATCTCTCCGAGTCATGGCTAAGGGTTTTTTTCACACTAATTCCTCCCGCCTAAGCTTTTTACAGTTATTTAATATAAGTTCCAATATCAAATATTGGCAAAAGCACTCCCACAGCCACCAACCCAATTACGCCTGCCAAGATCATGATGAGAACAGGTCCAATTATCTGGGGGATTTTATCCATCCGTTCCCCAAGTTCCATACGAAAGATTCTACTTAGGTGGAGTAGCATTACACTAAATTGACCGGACTCTTCGCCAATTTCAAGCATCTGAGCCCCATCCTCCGGAAAACATTCACAGCTGCGAAGAAGGGGGCCCAATCTCCTGCCGGCCCGGGCCGCCTCTTCAAGGTCTTGAATCAATCCCTTCATTGAAGAAGTTTGCACTGTAGCCCGGGTTAGGTTTAAAGCCTCCAAGAGAGAAATACCGGATTCCAGCAAGGTTCCTAAAGTCTGTGAAAAAAGCAAATACTCGTTTAGCCTGTATACTCTACCGAAAAGAGGAATACGGCTTAAGCCGTCCAGCACTTTCTCCCGCCAGGTTTTGGGGTTGCGTAAGCGTAAAAAAAGATAGGCAATTAATCCGTTCAAACAAAGGAACATAAAGAGTGGGGGAAGAATTTTTGAAGCTTGAAAAATGACCCGAGTCAGTAACGGTAATTCCGCCGTCATACTTAAAAAGATCCGTTGGTAAACAGGCAGAACCCAAAGACTTAAAGCATAAAGGACACAAATAGTCAGCCCCAGCAGCAAGAGTGGATAGGCAAGAACTCCTCTGAGTTTGCGGCGATAGTTATGCTCCTCAAGCAAATCACTGGATAACTTCTCCAGAACTTCAGGCAATCTACCGGCTCGCTCTCCCGCTTGGATCATAGCCCTCATGTAGGAATTGGGGGGAAGGACTAAGGAATTCACGGCTTGAGAAAACTCTTGGCCTGCTTCCAATTCCTCCTGTACCCGGTCCCAGGCCGGACTGGAAAAGGACATGCCCTTGTTTTGCACTTTTAGAATCCTGATTGCTTGCAGCAAAGGTATCCCTGAACTGAGAAGAAGAGAGAGCCGCCAAAGGACATCAGACCAAATCTTAAGATAATCACTCTTCTTGTTTAGAATAACAAGATAGGTGATCAATTCCTGAAGCTTACTCCGTCTAGGGATTATTGCTAAAGGAAAGTATCCTTTGGCAAATAAACGTTTTCTTACTTCCGCCCCTTGATTAACCTCCCAGGTTCCCTCAATTACTTTCCCTTCCTTATCTAAGGCCTTCCATGAAAAACTGCGGCTGTTCATTCTTCATCCCTCATAGCGCCCCGTGTTTTATATTTCACTGGTTGAATACCATATTTCCTCTAGGCTGGTTAGGCCTGCTCTTGCTTTCCCATATCCATCTATGCGCAGCGGAATCATCCCCTGGGATATAGCCTTTTCTTCAATCTGGCGGGAACTTCTCCTTTCTATGACCAAATCCTTGATATCTTGGTGATAAAGCAAGAGTTCATGAATGCCGATCCGACCGGAATAGCCCGTGTTCCGACAATGGGAGCAACCCTTAGCTTTGTACACTTGCCAAATATCCTCAGGGAGCCCCATGACTTGCTTCTCCATTACATCCGGTTCCCAAGAGACCTTACAATGTGGACAAAGGCAGCGAACTAACCGCTGGGACAAAACTCCTCGTAAAACCGCCGCTACTAAGTAAGGCTCAATCCCCATATCCAATAAACGGGTAAAGGCTTCAGCGGCAGTATTTGTATGTAAAGTAGATAACACAAGATGGCCGGTCAAAGCGGCAGCTATGGCAATACGAGCTGTCTCTTCATCCCGAATTTCTCCGATCATAATTATATCAGGGTCCTGTCGCAAAATGGAGCGTAACCCTTGAGCAAAGGTCAACCCTATCTTCGGCTGGACTTGAACGGAAACTACTCCATCCAGCTCGTATTCCACCGGGTCTTCGATAGAAACTAAATTGAGCTCATCAGAGATCAATTCTTGCAATAAGGCATACAATGTAGTGGTTTTTCCACTGCCGGTTGGCCCCACTACAAGGATAATCCCGTGAGGCTCTGTAATTAAACTGCGGATTCCCCGCTCTACTTCCGGACTCATGCCAAGAGATTGCAGTGGACGTTGGGCTGTAGCCGGATCGAGAATTCGCACCACTATTTTTTCACCATAGACCGTAGGCAGACTTGAGACTCTAAGGTCAATATTTTTCTCATTAGCCCAAAAAGAACTTCTACCATCTTGGGGAAGCCTACGCTCGGAGACATCCATTCCTGACATTATCTTGATTCGTGCTAAGAGATTACGAGCTATCCCCAAGGGAAAAGAGCGTTTGGTTTCCAACTTGCCATCGATTCGGTAGCGAACTCGTAAACCGGATTCTCCCGGTTCCCAATGAATATCGCTGGCCCCTAACATAATAGCTTCCCGAAGCAGAAAATCCACTAGCTGAATTGTTGGAGCGTCATTTCCTTCTTCCGAGTCTAACCCTTTGATCCGCAGTCCGTTATCCGCTAATTCTTCTTGCCCCAAGGCAAGCTCAGCAATGCTCTTTTCAACAGTAAGGTACTTCTTAATTGCCGTCATCACCTGATCCTCAAAGGCTAGAAGAGGTTCTACTTCAAATCCTGTCAATATACGAATATTCTCCACGGAACGGTGATTGCCTGGATCAAACATCGCAACCTGTAAATTTCTCTCTTGCAACCTAACCGGGATTGCACCATAACGAAAGGCTGCTTCTTCACTCAGCAGTGATGCAACCTTAGGGTCAATTTCGACTTGGTTCAGATCGATCATGCCTATACCCAAATATTTACTGAGTTCATGGAGGACTTGATCCGGATTAAGCACCTGTTGTCTAACTAGGATTTCTCCCAAACGAGCCCCTGTTTCTCCTTGTTCCTCCAGAGCCTTAGCAAGTTGACCAGCGTCAATAATTTTCTGTGAAAGCAGATATTGACCAAATCCGCCCCCCTGCAAGGAAGGTGGATGCCAGCTTTCCTTATAGCTATTGGATTGGACATTTTTACGGCGATTGCCCCATAGCATGAGTTTACTCATTCCCATGAATCTCCTGGTATTTCCTGATTACCCACTGTTCCTCAATCCTTTCAAGCTCCACCTTAAGTTTGCGCCGGGCCTGCCCATCCTGAGCAGAGGAGGTAATTGTATAGGCCCGTTCATTGGCCTTATTGACAATGATATTGACTATTCCTTCGCCAATCTGAATACTTCCACCGCTAAAATCCGGATCATGCAGCAGCATCACCTTCGCCCACTCAATTCCACCCTCCGCGCCATAGACAGCCTGACGTGAACTGATTTCACGCCTTGACATTTTGTTTTCCCCATGGGCTTTTACGTACATTTCCAGCCCATAAGCAGAAAGGGTGGCAAACAGAATTAATAAAAGCAGGGTAATATAACCTAATTCCTTATAGCCCTTGACTTGACCTTTCCTTGCCAATGTACAATTTGTTTGCCGATCTGCCCCTTGAAGGTTATTGTCCATAGTCCCGATTCTCCCTTGGAACAATTCCAGTCCACAATTCCGCTAACCAAGGGATTATGTGCACCCTTATGATAGCGATACAAGTCTTTAATCCCATCATAATCTTTATCATCGATATAGTACTGATCACTATAGGTCTCACCACTCGGAGTAACCGTGAGGGTCCATTTGCCTCGATTATCCCACTGGACATTTTGTGCTTGACGAATCGCATCACTTACCTCTCTACCTGCCGTTAATACTGCATAATGGGCCTCCATCTTATCTTTAATGACTTGGCTCGTCCCCCATTGGCCTACAAAAAACCTTAAGAAAACCCCAAGTAGAATACCGGTGATGAGAAGGGCAAATATTACTTCAACTAAAGTAAAGCCATGCTCTGCTTTGCTCAGCATGGCAAATTTCCGGTTTTTTTGCATAACGACTGTTTTCACCATACTTTTTCCAGCCTTTTCTCATTTATCGGTACTCACTTAGTCTGTCGCATAAAGAGTTTCCAAAATATATTGCTGAGTTTTTCCCTGCTCCGGCCAGTAAACCTCTACTCTAACCCTTAACAGGCCTGGTCCATCCCACAAAGATATTGTCCGCCAGAGAAAAAGCCCTTCTCCTCCTTCAACTTCCCCACCGGGAATACAGCGTCCAGCATTAAAGTTATCCTGCCAAGGTTCTGCAACTAAGGATTCTAAAACACTTTGAGCATGGTTGGCCGCCTCTGTGAAGCGGAGGGCTTGTTCTGCCTCCTTAAGGGCAGTTTCACTTAAGCCAAATATCGCAGCAAACCCGAGGGCGAAAAGGAAAACTGCAAGGAGTACATCCATTAACACAAAGCCTCTCTCATGGGTTCGGGTCATGGGATTACCTTTCCTTTATAGTCAAGCTTATAATCAGAAGTTTCTTCACCGTTAGGTTTTACCAATATTCGCTCAAGGTAGGGACCCCGCCAACCTTTAATCCCCGGTGGCGGCAATACTAAATCTTCGACTCGTTCCGGCACCATTCCCGTATCCATTCGATAAAGCTCCGCTGCCCCCTCAATGCGTCTGCGATTGGCAGCATCAGTATGTTTGACCGTGTAATTCCTGGCGGTGTCAAACCGGGGAGCTGCCATCAATACCATGGTCATCATCAGAAAAAGGACTAGGAGAATTTCTAATAAAGTAAACCCTTCGGTTCGCTTTTTCACCATAAAATTACCCCATCTTCTAAAAAGCAATAGTCTTATCGTCCTATTCGCTATAGGACTTTTCTCTCTGACATATATTTACCAAATAGATGGAAAATTCCTTCTTGGGAAAGATGTTCTGACAGACTTTCTTGCATTTAGAGAAACCTTTTCCTAATTCTAGGAAATAACGCTATTTCCTATGTTTTTCGATCTTTTTAGACAATACAAAAACTCCGAGTTGCTTATGTTCTCGGAGTCTTTTCTCTGCCTTAGGTTTATTTATATTATTTTATTACTCGATTACTTTTTCCCAGGCTCGCAATATTTCCTCATCTTTAGCATCGCGGACAACTATTGCTTGACCACTTCCTTTCGGTAAGACAAGCACCTTTTGGCCCTGGTAATTCTTTTTGTCCGCCCCCATAAGGTCAATCAAGATGCGGGGATCTTTTCCCCGGACGCTTACCGGCAGACCGAAGCTCTTAAGAAGTCTAATTAACCGCTCAACTTCACCACTACCGATTAAGCCACGCTCCAGGGCCAAATAAGATGCCGCTACCATGCCAACGCTTACCCCCTGACCATGGGTCATCCCTTGATAAGCCGTCTCCGCCTCAAGAGCATGACCAAAGCTATGGCCAAAATTAAGATACATGCGCTTGCCTTGCTCAGTTTCATCCTCAGATACCAGTTTAACCTTAACTGCCGAAGAACGGGATGTAAGTTCTTTATAGAGCTCAGGCTTGCGGGCTTTAATAGCTTCTTGGTGTCTTTCAATAAAGGAAAGCAACTCCCCATCAGCAATCATAGCGTGTTTGATCGTCTCAGCTATGCCATTAAGTACCTCTTCCCAAGAAAGGGTTTCTAAAGTGGAAAAATCCGCCCATACCGCCAAAGGTGGGTAAAAGTCGCCTAAAAGATTCTTGCCGGCAGCATGGTTAACTGCAACCTTACCGCCGATACTGCTATCTACCATTGCCAAAAGGGTAGTGGGAATCTGCACAAACCGTATTCCCCGCATAAACATACTGGCGAAGAAGCCGGCCAAATCGCCGATCACCCCTCCACCCAAAGCAAGAACAACAGTCTTGCGATCGGCACCGCACGCAATCGCAGCGGAGGTTAATTGAGTGATTCTTTCTAAGGATTTTTCCTCTTCCCCTTGGGGCACGATCAATGTATCCACCTTAAAGGAATCTAGCCCTTCTTTTAACCTATCAATGTAGTAATCGGCAATATTAGGATTGGTGATTACCAATAGGTGCTCACCGGTGCCAATTCGACCGGTTAGATATTCCCCCAGCTCCTCTAGTCTTGCCCCCAGAAAAACGGGGTAAGGTTTCTCGGAAATCACGTCAATTCTCTGTCCCTGCATCTCCTGGGCCTCCTTCAAGTAAATCAAAAATTTCCTCAACCACCTGGTCTATTCCTTTGTTGAAGGTATCGATTGTCCGGTCTGCTTGATTATAAATGGGCTGTCTCCTTGCCCATAATTCCTCAACCACTTTACGATCTCCTTTGAGAAGGGGCCGATCATTGCGGTAGCCAATCCGTTTATAAATCTCATCTAAAGGAGCGGTTAACCCGATAATCATGCCACTTTCAGCCAAGTCCCGCCAGTTATCCGGATTTAGCACCGTTCCTCCCCCGGTAGCAATTACGTAGCCCTTTTGTTCAGCTAGGCGCTTAACCAGCAGCCGCTCCTCCGAGCGAAAACGGGTTTCCCCATGCCTACGAAAAATCTCGGAAACTGTCATTCCGATTAATTCTTCAATTTCCTGATCGGTATCGATAAAGTCTCGGTCTAAGAGCTTGGCTAAACGTCTGCCTACTGTACTTTTGCCGGTACCCATAAAGCCGACAAGGACAATATTATGATCTTTTGAGTAGTTGTTAGCGCTCATATTATCACTCATATCATTGCTCACTCACATATCGAAAATAATCCTGCCAAGCTTTTTCAAGCTCTTCCCATGTATCCGAAGGGAACTTTTCCAGGGCAGCCTGAAGAATTTCCCAAGCTACCACATGTTTAAGAACTACGAGGGCGGCTGGTACTGCACAGACATCGCTGCGCTCTACACTAGCCTCCATCACTTCTTTGGTCTCGATGTTAACGGTTTTTAACGGAGTATATAGAGTAGGTATCGGCTTCATAACCGCTTGGAGAATAAGCGGCTCCCCATTAGTCATACCTCCTTCTATTCCTCCGGCGTTATTGCTCAAACGATAATAGCCCCGCCCACTTTCATAAGCAATGGGATCGTGTACTTCGGAGCCAAAGCGAAATCCTGCTTCAAAGCCAATCCCAAAGGAAACCCCTTTCATGGCTTGGATGGATAAGACAGCCTGGGCCAATCTACCATCCAGCTTACGATCCCACTGGACATAGGAACCTAAGCCGGGTGGAAGATTATTTACCTGAAGTTGTAAACAACCGCCTAAGGATTCTCCATTCCTTTGAGCCTCCCTAAGTTGAGTATAAAGTTTTTCCTCGCCCTCCGTGTCCCCCACCTTCCACTCAGAATCTTCAACCCGTTGCCAATATTCGGGGGTATCTGCCACCTTCATTTGTACTTTCCCAACGGCAAGCACCTGTCCGCGAAATTTTACCTCGAGAGCTTCAAGAATCTGCAGAGCGATATTGCCTATAGCAACCCTCATGGCCGTTTCCCGTGCACTAGCCCGCTCTAAGACATTGCGCACTTCGGTGCGGTATTTCAAATGTCCGGTTAAATCGGCATGACCGGGGCGAGGGGTAATAACCTTACGGCTTTCACAGTCAGCTTCGGGCCCCCAGGCCATGATCCTCTCCCAGTTAGCCCAATCCATATTAGTTATTTCCAAGGCAATCGGCGCCCCTGTGGTTAAACCTCCCCTAACCCCGGAAAGAATACTCACTTGATCACTTTCAATTTTCATCCTGCCTCCACGGCCAGGTCCTTTCTGCCGTTCTTGCAGTGCTTGGTCGATTCTTTCCTTATCTATTTTGGCCCCTGCCGGAACCCCTTCCAGAATTCCCACCAGCTTTGGACCATGAGATTCCCCTGCTGTAAGATAGCGCATTTCCATCCTCCTATTTTATTTCCTCACGAATTCTTCCGGTAATCAAGGCAGTAATAATATTTCTGGTATTCTTTCCATTAGTCAGAGAGATACTGCCCGTTAAAGGCGGGCGGCCCAGAAATATAGGGGTTCCTTCTGCCGAAAAGCGGATAGTGTTCGGCTTATTGGCAAAAGTAATCTTTTCCGGGAGAGGGATATTTTTCTGCAAAATCCCTTCCCGATAAATCTGATAAACATTATCAGTCTCAAAAAACTGAATTTCGTACCAGGTGTTTTCGGCCAAAGCGCTCTGTCTTGTAGCACGCAAATCTTGAATGAGCTGAGTGCTGGCTATAGATAAATTGCGATTCTCCAACTGAGCAGGGAGCTTCACCAGCAAAACGAAGCCTGCACCTGCTAAGATAGTCAGGACCAGCAGCACCTCCAGCAATGTAAAACCGTCTCGAAGGCTTCGCACCCGGATGCTTCTCATCGCGGCCTCATCCCTTCTAAGGCTAGATACAAAGCCCTTCTCATCGCCTCAACGGGGGCCTGATCCTCTAACCAAAACTCCCAAGCTTTAACGCCTTGATAGAGGAGCATTTCAATACCATTTAAAGTTTTACACCCTAATGCTTTAGCCTCTTTTAGAAAAGGAGTTTCCCAGGGATTAAAGATGATATCAATTACGAGGGCAGTGGGTCGAATCCCCCGGAGGGAAATGGAGTATTCCTCACTCTTTAAGCCCAGACTAGTGGTCTGGATAACACAGTCCGCCTTGGCGATCCAGTCCCCCTCACCCCAGGGCGCTTGAATTGCCCGCCCGCCTTGGGCACGAATTTTTTCTACAAGCTCCTTTGCCCGTTCCGAAGTTCGATTTAAGACAATGAGTTGAACCCCTAAAGGAGCCAAAGCCATAGCAATTCCTTTAGCAGCTCCTCCCGCTCCCAACAGCACAACTATTTTACGATCATCAAGCTCCATGTGCTCTTGTAAGGAGTGAACAAAACCTGCTCCATCCGTGTTGTGGCCAATCAGACGCCCCGCCTGCACTTTAACTGTGTTCACTGCTCCGGCTAACCTGGCTTCATCCGTCAGCTCATCCAAAAAAGGAATGATATTTTCTTTATGGGGAACTGTCACATTCCACCCGGCAAAACCGAGAGCCTTGAGACCCTTAACGGCTTCCCCCAGCTCCTCGGGTTTTACTTGAAATTTATGATATACTGAATCATAGCCTACCGCCTCATAACCCGCTTGATGCATGACCGGCGAAAGGGAATGGGCAATGGGATCACCAATCACAGCAAAATGCTTCAAGGCCAACACCCCCAAAAAGCTTGAATAAGCACAACGGAATGGTCTTCCCATTCCGTTATCGATCACCCGTTGTTGATATATACCTTTTTTGAATCTTTAACAGCACTGAACTTAGCGTACTTTTGAACCATGAGGCTCCGATGACCCGGAATGTTTCATAAGCCAAACCAGTACCCGCTCCATCCGGCGCATGAACCGGGTACCAATAAATTCACGGTCATTGATGGGTAGAACTAAGATGGTATAGAGGCCCATCCGATTCCCGCCGAAGATATCTGTAAAAAGCTGATCCCCAATGACCGCCGTATCTTTAATTCCCGTACCCAAGATATTCATACCTGCCCGAAAAGCCCGGCGGCGGGGTTTGGTAGCCCGAAAGACAAAGGGAATTCCTAAACGCTCAGCCACAACTGCTACCCTTTGCTTACGTTTATTATTGGACACCACACAGGCCGAAATCCCTGCTGCTTTTACCTTTTCAAACCATTCTACAACTTTTGGCCCAACTTCTAAGTCATTCCACGGCGTCATCGTATTATCAAGATCTATAATAAGACCGCGTATACCATCCCGCTTCAACACGTCCATAGATATACTATCCAGTGAATCCGCCTGACAAGTCGGCCTGAAGAGATCAAACATAGAATCCTCCCCGACATGGCATTTTTTACTTATTATATCCTAGAGTTCAAATCAGGGCAAGTTAAATAGAATTAACCTCCCACAAATATCGAGTATATTTTACAATATATTCAACGGTTACCTACTGGTGTATTTCAAAAAAATATTTTAAAATGTCCTCTATAGGAGTTGAAAAGATTGATACAATATTATGACCGCAAGTCAAAAATCTATAAAACCGAAAAAGTCGCCGGCGAAAAGATGATCAAATGGACTTACTCTTCCCCGGTAGGAATAAGACTATTGGAGGCCGTAGTTAAGAAAAGAGCCTGCTCTAGTTTTTATGGGTGGTACCTAGATCAACCCATCAGCCGCCGCAAAATCCACCCCTTTGTCAACAAGTTTGACTTGGACTTATCTATCGCGGAGAAGAACCTCAAAGAATTCTCCTCTTTTAATGATTTCTTTTACCGCAAATTAAAACCTACTGCCAGAACAGTGGACACCAATGAAGACACAGTGATCTCTTTAGGGGACGGAAAGCTTTTTGCTTATGAAAACATTGATTTGGATAAGCTTGTTCAAGTCAAAGGCTTTACCTATAGTCTCAAGGAATTAATCAAAAACCCCGCCGTAGCCGCCCAATATCAAGGGGGAACCTGTTTAATCCTACGGCTTTGCCCAACGGATTATCACCGCTTTCATTTCATTGACAGCGGAACCTGTGAACCCTCTTACCTAATCAAGGGAGCCTATTATTCCGTAAATCCCATGGCTTTGCAAAAGGTAGAGAAGCTTTTTTGCGAAAATAAAAGAGAATGGAGCCTCTTCCATTCCGACAATTTTGGCGATCTTCTCTATGTGGAAGTCGGCGCAACCTTTGTCGGGTCGATTATCCAGACCTTTACTCCCCGCCAAAAAGTAGCCCGGGGAGCTGAAAAAGGCTATTTTAAGTTCGGCGGCTCCACAGTCCTGCTCTTTTTTGAAAAGAATAGGATTGAGATCGATCCGGATATCATCGAGCAAACCAATCTTGGCTACGAAACCGCCGTTCTGTTCGGGGAAAAAATCGGCGTCCGGCTTAAGAACAAATAGCGCGTGCATTTCGGGTCAAGGATCTTTTTAGACAAAGACAAACTGCACTAAAGCCATATAAAGGATTGTACCTCCACCGATGCTAAGAAGCGCATTGCGCTTCCACAAATGAATTATAATTATAAACATAATCGCGATCCCTTCCGGCAGCCCATAGGGGGCAGCCAGGAGGGATACATTTTTTAAACAGTAGACTATCAACATAGCTATGGCCGCAAAAGGAATGACATTCCCCAGATAGAGTATAAAGGCAGGGGTATCCCGGTTGGCGGGAAACAAAATAAAAGGTAACGCCCTGGTGAGTACGGTTCCAAGGGCGATAACGGCAATAATAATCAGGGACTGCTGGGTGGTAAGTATCATTAACCTTTCCTCCTTAGTAGCTAGATGACCTTATTAAGACGATTCAGATTTTCCAGCGGCTTCCTGAACACTGTAAATACGGCAATAATCAAAATCATGGAGGGAATAATGAAGTTTCCGGGGCCAAATGCCAATAAGCAAAGGGTCGATGCACCAATTCCGATTAGAGCCGGGGCATGCTGCTTCTGCGACTTCCATTGCTCTAAGAAAATAACTACGAATAGTGCTGTCATAACAAAATCAATCCCTTTAGTATTAAAAGACACCAGAGAACCTAAGATTCCGCCCAAAGCACAGCCGGTAATCCAATAAAGGTGATTAAGTAAGGTAACAAAGAACATGAACCAGCCCCTATTCACACCTGCAGGCGGATTGGTAGCACATAGAATGGAAAAAGTCTCATCCGTCAACCCAAAAACAAGATAAGGTTTCTTCCTCCCCGCTTCACCGAATTTTCCCAAGAGGGACAAGCCATAAAACAAATGCCTGGCATTGACCATAAGGGTCATAATAAAAGCATTTAAAGGGTTAAAAGCCACAGTAAGCAAATTAATCGCTACATATTGCATAGAACCGGCAAAAATAAAAACACTCATGAGGATTGCCCAGCCAAAATGATAGCCCTTACTCTCTAAGAGAATGCCAAAGGCCATGCCAAGAAATAAATAGCCGGTCATAACCGGTATGGTATAGGGAAACGCTGCTTTAAGGGCTTTTTGCTTCTCCTGCATACTTAATATCTCTCCTCCGCCTATTTGAGCATTTATAAGCAACGAATTATAAACCTATTGCTTCCAATTGGTTTTAGTAATTTTAGATACTTGGAATATGCTCCTCTAACACAGACCTAATATCTTTATAGCTCCTGCGGTATTGTTAAAGTACACTTATCCGTATTCATAACAATACTGGTCTCAACTTTATCCACACCTGGTATAGCCATGATCTTATCAATAATAAAATCCCGAAAAGAAGCAATGTCGTTGACCACTACCTTTAAAAGAAAATCCCGACTGCCCGTAACCGTATAGCATTCGAGAACATTGGGTATCTCGTTGATTGTGGCTAAAAAGTTATTGGCAACTTCCCGATTAAGGGGCGAAAGGTTCACCATCGTAAAGGCAATTAAGCCAATACCAATCTTCTTTTCATCGACGAAGGCCGTATACTGTTTAATGACTCCTATTTCCCGAAGATTTTTCGTCCGTGCCAGACATGCCGAGGGAGATAGACCTATCTTCTTAGATAACTCTAAGTTGGAAATGGAAGAATCTTCCTGCAAGGCATGAATAATCGCTTTGTCTTGGGCATCAAGGTTAATTTGCAATATTAATTCTCCCTTCGGATAAATTCACAAAATATAATACCGAATTATTATTCCTTTACTATATATTATTTCAATCAATCTGACAAGTATAACCTTCGTCCAATTTTATAACGCAGCCGTAAACCACGGCTATTAACACATTCTTTTTGATCATTGCAAATATCCGGAGTGAAACGAGGGACCTGTCCCCCTGTTTCACTTTTCTGTCAAAAAATAGCTGCCAAGCTATAACACTAGGCAGCTAAGAATCCAACACATTCTTTTTGATCATTGCGAATATCCGGGGTGAAACGAGGTACCTGTCCCCTTGTTTCACTTGAGGAAAGCGGCTACTCGGCAAGCACACATAATGGAAAGGAATTTGGCCTCCGGAGTGTCGGCACGGCTGGGTAAAACGATGGGAGCTTTGGCACCAACAACCAACCCGGCCGCACGGTAAGCAGCGAGGCTGGTGGCCATTTTGTAGATGGCATTTCCGGTCTCAATATCAGGTACTAAAATTATATCTGCACAACCGGCGACCTCACTGCCTTGGATTCCCTTATGGTCTGCTCGCTCTTTGCTGACGGCATTATCCAGGGCCAAAGGACCATCTACAATACAGTCCTTAATCTGTCCGCGGCGATTCATCTGGGTAAGAATGGCCGCATCTATGGAAGAAGGTATATCGGGATTTACAATTTCAAGAGCGGAGAGGGCCGCAACTTTTGGCGTCTGCACTCCCATAGCCTTAGCAACGGTCACGGCGTTTTGAATAATGGCAGCCTTTTGCTTAAGATCGGGAGCGATATTCATCCCCGCGTCGGTGATATATAATAAACGTTCAAAACCTGTCGCCTCAATAATGGCAATATGGCTGAGGGTGGACCCTTCCCGCAGACCCTTCTCCTTATCCAGTACTGCCCTTAGAATTTCCGCTGTTTGCAGAAGTCCCTTCATCAGTAGATCTGCCCGGCCTTCACGGACTAGGTTACTGGCATACAGGGCCGCTTTCCTGACATCCGGCTCATGGATAAGAGTAACTCCTGTTAGGTCAATCTTTAAATCCTCGGCATATTTGCGAATTTTCCCCTCATCCCCTACAAGAACAGGGATAGCAATCCCCTTCTCCTGCGCTGTAAAAACCGCTTCCAGCACCGATTTGTCCTGGGCGGCGGCCACAGCAATACGCTGGGGAGATTTTTTAACTTCACTTAGAATCTTCTCAAACATCAAATTCTCCTTTATCAAATACTTCTAATCTCCTTATTGCCTGCTATTTTTCTGCCTTCTCAATAGATCTTGGCTTGTTCTTTATTAGTCAATACGGCTAAGGCCCCCTCTGCCAAAGCCTGAAGCTCATCCTCTCCTGGGTACACTACCACAGTGCCCATTTTTTTCACCCGCTGCTCAATTAACCGGGTAAAGCGCTGACTATGCGCCAACCCACCGGTGAGCAGGATGCCATCCACCTCCCCCTCTAGGGCCGCCGCCATAGCACCGATCTGTTTAGAGATTTGGTAAGCCATAGCTTCCACCACCAAACGGGCCTCCTCATCACCCTGGTCCATCCTTTTTTCTGCTTCTCGCAGATCATTAGTTCCTATATGCATTTGCATACCACTGTCGGACATAAGCAGAGTCAGGAGCTGTTCCTTGGTATAGGCACCGGAAAAACATAGATCGACAAGAGCCGAAACCGGCAGGCCCCCGGCCCTCTCCGGAGAAAAAGGTCCCTCTCCTGCTGAACCATCATTAACATCGATGGTTTTCCCATTAAGATGGGCACTCACAGTGATTCCTCCCCCCAGATGGGCAACAATAAGGCGGCACTCTTCATACTTTTTTTGAACCTCCCGGCAAAAACGCTTGGCCGTATACTTGGAATTTAAAGCATGAAAGACACTCTTTCTTTCGACCCCTTTGACACCCGTCACCCTTGCCAAGGGAATCATTTCATCCACTGTGACCGGATCTACTACATAAGCCGGTATGGATAAGCTTTCACCAAGTTCATAGGCAATTATTCCTCCTAAAGCTGAAGCATGCCGGATAGCCTCATCTTTCTTCAGATCATCAAGAAGCCTATCATCCACTAGATAGGTTCCTGATTCCAGGGGTTTGACCACGCCACAACGCCCGACCACCGCATTTAGGGAGGGCAAGGGAATTCCCGCCTCTTCCAAGGAGCTGATAACCAAAGCCTTGCGCATTTCTTTTTGTTCGAAAATGCCGCCAAACCCTTCGAGCTCGGACCGATCATGTCGAATAGTCTTTTCCAAAATGAACCTATCATTTTCGTATAACCCGATCTTTGTCGAGGTAGAACCAGGATTAATTGCTAAAATGCGCAACCCTCTATCTGCCAAACCACTTCCTCCTTATCCCAATGCCTCAATAACCACAGCCAATTGGTGTTTTAGTGAATGGTCATTCACCAGATCTGAATATTCCTAATATTCTACTATAATCCGAGTTTTCCTTTTTTCGATAAAGAAAACCCGCCCTTCTCCACTAACAGAGCTGGGCGGGTATTCTCAGTCATCGGGACACTTGATTTTTCACTCGAACAATCTGAGCCATAATACTAAGGGCTATCTCCTCTAAAGATTCAGCTTGCAGGTCGATGCCGATAGGTGCATAAACTTTGGCCAGCTCGGCAGCGGGAATTCCTAGGTTAGCCAAATCAGCCATCATGGCCGAAATACGACGCTGATTCCCAATTACCCCAACATAATTGCGTTTTTTCATAAGAACTCGTTCCAAACAAGCTTGATCATGGCGATGCCCCCTGGTAGCTATTACATAATAATTTGTGTCCTGGCCCTCTCTCTGGGCTATATAGGACAAGAACTCAGTGCAAAGGATTTGATCGGCTTGGGGAAAACGGGATTCATTCACAAATCTGGGGTCATCATCGACCACTAGCACCCGAAATCCCAATAACTTGGCCATCATCGTTAAATACTGGGAGAGATCTCCGGCCCCAAGTATTATTAGTTCATTATGTTGAATTTTCTTTTCCAGAAGAAATTCAACTTCTTCTCCACAAAGTTGAACACTTTTGTTACTCATCAACTCAAAGAAATCTGTAGGATATTTAACTAGATTTAATAGCCTCTCATTAAGCTCTTGACACCCCAGATCTCCGCAGTAAGATCCACTGGGGGAAATTGCCAACTTTTTACCTAGGTCTTGTTCGTGCCCCTTGACAATTGTGGCCAAGACCACGGATTCACTGGTTTGCAGGGAGCTAAGAAAGGCTGCTTGAGCATTTCTATCTTCAAGGCGTTCTAGAGGAAAAATCTCAATAAAAAGCCTTAAAGGCCCCCCACATACTTTACCCTCACCTCCGGCTATTTCATGGGTGAGAGTAAGCGCAACTTCTTTAGGTTTCCCCTTAGCCAGCGCCTTTAAGGACTCACATTTTGCCACTTCATCTAAGTATTTTCCTCCGAGGCCACCCCTTACTTCCCCACGAGGAAAAACAATCATTTTCCTGCCCGCTTGCCAGGGACTTGACTTTTTCTTCGTCCAAATTATCGTTACTACGGCCGCCCTTTGACCGGTCTCACATAGATTAGCAAGCTCCCGACCCCACTCTTCCATAGACTTCCTCCCTAACCGTATTAGTAATTAATACGTTGAGGATTAGGTAATAGAAGTAGCTACCGGCGTGCGATCGCCTTTTGGTAATCTTCAGGGGTATCTATATCATGAAATATCCACTGGGCCGGTACCTCGACCGGACGAATTTTATCCGCCTGCTCCTTCAGAATCTCCTTGGCTCCTTGGTCTCCCCTCAGGGAAAATAGTTGGGGGAAGTATTCTTCCCCAAATAGAACCGGGTTGCCCCGTCGGCCTTGAAAAAAAGGAGCGACTAGGTCGCCCGATTGCTTGAATTCTTGAATCAGTCCATTGATTAGCTCCGGGGTAAGCCAGGGTTGGTCCCCTAAAACCAGGAGCACCCCCGACTTACTTTGCTTTTCCCTAGATATCCTAGACCCCATAAAACTTTCTACCTTGATCGAAAAAGATCCTTCGCTCTTGCTCAGGATGACACTTCGCTTTGGAGTTTTGTCATACTGAGCCTTTAGCGAAGTATCTTGACCTAAAATTTTACTCCCTGTCCTACTGAGTGCCAGCGAAGTATCCTGACCCAAAATACTTTTTCCTGCCATGAGTGATGCCGCTATGCGGGAATGAAAGTCCGGCATGCAGATAAAAGCTTCCAAACCTGCCCGGATTGAAGTGCTGAGCCCTAAAGCATAATCAGTATTTCTAACGACTAGCATAGGCAAATCCGGTAATGTCCGGCTAATCTCTTCGGCTTCATACCCGAGGACTACAACTATCACATCTACATCAGACTGCCACACCTTATCGACAACTGTGCCAAGAATAGTACCGGTGCCAAAAGGAAGTAACTGCTTAGGGCTGCCCATGCGCTTGGCCATCCCCGCTGCCAAAACGATAGCCCCGATCATGCCTGTCCTAAGGCAGCCTTTACCGCCTGCTGAATTTCCTGATAGCCTGTACAACGGCATAGGTTCGATCCCAGCCATTCATCAATGACTTCATCGGTAGCCTCAGGATGAATCCGGATGAGAGCATGGGCGTTGACGATAAAGCCGGAAGTACAATATCCGCATTGGAGGGCGGCCTGATCTAAAAAAGCCTGCTGGATCGGGGTGTTTTTTATACCCTCAATGGTCACAATTTGGCGGCCGATAGCCTCCACAGCCAACATAAGGCAAGCCTTTATGGGCCAACCATCCACCAGTACGGCACAAGTATCACAATCCCCATTGCCACAGCCTTTTTTGGCCCCGGTCAGCCCCAGTTGTTCCCTCAGCACATGCAGCAGGGTATCCGCGGGCCTTGTCAAGACAGTGTGCTTTTCTCCATTTACATTAAGATCAATTAGCCCTTTCGTTAACAGTTCAACCATTATCTCACCCCTTCCAACTGCCTTAAAATATCCCCCAAGGTATTGCGCAGCACAAAGAGGCGATAATCCGCCGATCCCCGTAAATCGTTCAGGACCGGACCGGGTAGACGGGTTAAGGCATTACTGATCCTGGCATCATAATTTAAGCCCGGCTCGTTTAGTGCCTTTTCTAAGGACTGAGAGCGAAAAGGAAAACCTAATAAACCGCTCAAAGCCAGCCGTACTTCCGACCCTGTCTTTAAGGCTGCTGCCATAAAGAGAGGATAATCTATTTTTGACTTAGCAGTCTTTCTGACGGCTTGATGAGGAAAATCCAAGTAGATCTGCTCCGTTTGCAGAGCAACTATGAATTCTCCCGGAAGAAGCAGCAACCCATGCGTTTGAAGGCTATAGATTTCGTGGATCGATCTGGTCTCAATACCCTTTTCATTGGCGATCACCACTTGACTATCGCAGAGCAAGAAAGGCAGCAGTGCCTCCCGGTAGATGATTTTACCGCAAATATTCCCGCCCAAAGTGATCTTATTACGAGAAGTATGGTCTGCTAATTTGCGAATCACTTGGGTTAAGAGGGGAAAGACATTTTTCTCAGCAAGTTGGGTTAAGGTAAGTGCCGCTCCAAGACAGAAATTATTTGGGGTGATTTCCAATTGGTTGCATTCAGGAATCCCTTTTATATCAATAATGGCTTGGGTCAGAATTTTATTCATTCTCGCCATCGTGATAATTTCCGTACCCCCGGCGTAATAAAAGGGATTCTTACCCGCCTCCTTTAAATGACCGTAAAGCTTGACCGCCTCAGCAATGGATGTCGGACGATAATATGCAAAGTCAAAAGTAATCATGCTTTAGCCCCCTCTACCGTTCGCCAAATGTTCTCCGGGGTAAGGGGCAACTGATTGAGATCCACACCGACAGCCGTGGTCAAAGCATTACCCAGGGCACCCGGGGCCCCCACCAGGCCATGCTCCCCTAAACTCCGCGCCCCAAAGGGTCCATCGGTTTGAGGATTCTCGACAAAATCAACCATATATTCCGGCTGTTCACCATAGCGTAGAATATGATAAGAACGCAAATTATGGTTTTCAATCACACCCTGATCGTTATAGATAAAGGACTCGCAGCTAGCTAGACTTAGGCCCATAGACATCCGCCCCATGACGATATTGGCTGCAAGGGCCGGATTAATTACCTTACCCGGATCAAGAACTGCCACAGCTTTAAGGATCTTATAGGAATAATCCTTAGGGTCCAGCTCAACCTCCACAGCCTCGGCTCCCACGGTCCAGCCCAGGCCCGGGGTCCCCTTACCGGTCTCGTAATCTAAGGGAGTTAAATGGCGTACGATATAGCTACCCCTACCGATAATTTGGCCCCCAACGGAATTGCCATTATCATACATATAACCATGCACCAACTCTGTAATATCTTTATACATATTTGGGTTATCTTGCAAAAAGACTCTGCCTTGGCCAACTACTAAGTCCTCCGGGGGGTATTTTAGGGCAATACCGCCAATTCCTTTTAACTGTCTAATAATATCATCCGCTGCTTCAATGACTGCTCTTCCCACCATAAAAGTAGTCATACTGGCTACTGTCTTGAAATGCTCGGGATTAACATGGGTATTTACCTCCATTAGGACATGCACTTTATTAATGTCCATATCCAGGCGCTCGGCGGCAATTTGGACCAGAGCAGTTTTGGAACCTTGCCCCATTTCCACCGAACCCACACTCAAGTTGATGCTCCCATCAGGGTTAAAGGTTATTACTGCTCCTGAGCGGGCATTAGTGGGAGTATTAGAGGTTTTCCAAAAGGAGCATATCCCCTTAGCCCTGATCTTGCCATCGGCTTGAATAAGACGTTGTCCCTCATCCCATTTGATCAATTGCTTAGCTCTTTGCAGACACTGGTCCACCCTTCCCACATTGCTCCGGGTTAAATTAACCTGGGTGGGGGTAGTATCTCCGGCACCAATGGCATTTTTTAAGCGCAATTCGATAGGGTCCATTTGCAGCTTTCGTGCTAGGGCATCCATAGTTCTTTCAATGGCAAAGGTAAAAGATTCATAGCCAAACCCTGTGTAAGAAGTGGCATAAGGGTGGTTGGTGTAGAGACACAGAGAATCGCAATGAACATTTTCGATTTTATAAGGGCCGGTGCAATTAGCCCCGATGGACATGCTGATTACCGTAGCAATATCGGAATAAGCAC